>NZ_JARWBG010000029.1:0-88017 GCF_029846775.1 Streptomyces chengmaiensis | reverse complement strand
AGAGACATCAACCGACACAACCAGCACATCAGTCAACTGCGGTAATAGACTTGCCAGTTCAACAGAGCACAACCACAGGCTGCCCGCACCGCGGACCGGACGACCGTGTCACCGAGATGATCTCCAGCTACGAAAATCTTGCCAGAGCCAGGAAAGTCCGTACGCCGACACCCGGCGGCCAGCTGCGGAAGCTGCAACAGCTCACGCACGCCAAGCTGCGCCGCCACGGGGCCGAGGTTCACGTCGTCGACGACAAGCCGAGCATCGACGTCTTCATCGGGCCCTACCTTCCTGGGTGGGCTGAGCGAGCCATTCGTAGGGTTGGCTCACCCAGGGACGTCGGGTGTGGCTTTCATTGGGCTGCCGATCATGGTTCGGGGTGCTTGGCCGCCTGACGTCCCACGACGACTCGGCTGCTGATTGGGATGTGCGAGCAAGTCGCTGTGTAGGGCCAGGCCGGCGCAGTCGTCTGCGGGAGACAGGCACGACGAGTTCGGGGAGATGCCCGTGATACAGCTGTGGGCCGGGGTGGACGCCGGCAAGACCCATCACCACTGCGTGGTGATCGACACCGATGGCAAGCGGCTGCTGTCGCGCCGTGTGGCCAACGACGAGAGCGAGCTGCTCGATCTGATCGCGGACGTCCTGGCGCTCGGAGACCAGGTCCTGTGGGCCGTAGACCTTGCCGACGGCGGAGCCGCCCTGCTCATCGGGCTGCTGTCCAACCACGGCCAGGAGCTGCTCTACATCCCGGGCCGGACCGTCCACCGTGCGGCCGGCGCCTACCGAGGCGAGGGCAAGACCGATGCGAAAGACGCGGCGATCATCGCCGATCAGGCCCGCATGCGACGGGACCTGACCCCGCTGCGGTCCGGAGACGAACTCACCCTCGAACTCAAGCTCCTCACCGCGCGCCGCAAGGACCTGTCCGCCGACCGCAACCGCGCCATCAGCCGCCTGCGCGAGCAACTGCTGGGCATCTTTCCCGCGTTGGAACGCGCGCTGGACGTGAACAACACCGGTCCCCTCGTGCTGCTGACCGGCTACCAGACACCGGCTGCCCTGCGCCGTCTGGGCCGCAGCCGACTGGAGACCTGGCTGCGCAACCGCAAGGTCAGGGGCGCTCGTGCACTGGCGGACGCAGCCGTCACGGCTGCTGAACAGCAGCACACGGCCCTGCCCGCCGAGAAGCTCGTCGCCGACTTGGTCAAGACCCTCGCCAGGGAAGTGATGGCCCTCAACGAGAAGATCGCCGAAACCGACAAACTCATCGAGGGCCGCTTTCGCGAACACCCGCAGGCCGAGGTGATCACCAGCCTGCCCGGGATCGGCCCACTGCTCGGTGCCGAGCTCCTCGCGGTCACCAGGGGCGACACCGAGTTCTTCGCCACCCCTGACCGGCTCGCAGGCTTCGCCGGGCTGGCCCCCACACCACGCGACTCGGGCCGGATTAGCGGCAACCTCCACCGGCCACGGCGCTACCACCGCGGCCTGAACCGTGTCTTCTACACCTCGGCTCTGATCAGCATCCAGTGCTGCCCCGAGTCGCGCCGCTTCTACGACCGCAAGCGCGCCGAGGGCAAGCGGCACACCCAGGCAGTCCTGGCGCTCGCCCGAAGGCGGGTCAACGTCCTCTGGGCACTTCTCCGCGACGGACGGCGCTACCAACCCACACCGCCCAGCACTGCGGCTGCTTGACAACAGCATTAGGAAGCACCTCCTCAGGATCTCATCCAACCAACAGAGAGCAGCGCCATGACCCACAGATGCATAGGGGTGTCGTGAGCGAGCCTCGCTACGCGTGCCGCCGGTGCGGCACGTGGAACTGCTCCGCCCGCGACGGACTGCGGGCGAACACGGACGTCCGGTACGTCAACTACCCCTGCAACCGCTGCCGGGGCCTGACCGGGACCCTCATCCCGACCATGCACACGGCCAAGATGTGGGGCACGCACAACGACGGCCCGCTGCCGACGGCGTACCCCTACGGCGAGCGCCCTCCGGCCGGGGAGTGGGGCCCTGGGTTCGGCAGCCGGGATGTTCCGCAGCCGCACTACCGGGGCGTGCCCGTCCCGGCGGACATTCGGTTGAGCCTCGAGTCGTTCCAGCGAGGCGTGGACGCGGCGCTGGAGCGTTACGGCATCGGGGGCGCGTCGTGAAGTACAGCGGAAAGATCTGGGAGTCCGTTGAGAAGGTGGCGCCGCTCCAGGCTGAACGCCGTCTGCGGAACCGACTGGACGCACAGAGCCTCCGCCTGCTGGATGAACTGCTGGCCGACGGAGACCCCGGGGTGCTGAGCACCCTCCGGGGCCGTCTGTGCGAGCCAGGGCCGACATGCGCCGGCTCATGGCCGAGCACCATGCTGAAATTCCATCGTCGGACTCCACTCAGGAACCCAGACCGGCCCGAGAGATCACGGTGGCCCAGGCGTTCATCCAGCACAGCACAGCTTTCACCGCCTGGTTCGACGCCCAAGAAGGCAGCCTTCCCGCGGTTACGCCGCTGAAGATGACCTTCGACGAGTCCGGTCAGCCGCTATTCGAGGTCATACGCGCGGCTGAAGCCGAGACCGAAGCCGAATGCACGCCCCAGGCTCAGGAGTTCAGATACGAGGTCTACCGGCGGCCCTTCAGCACTGCGGTTGCTCTGGGCTCGCGTCGGCGAGCCCACCTCGATTGTGCCGCGTCGGTTCCCGCAACCAGAACGAACTCCGACATCACTCCCGAGGCTCTGCAGAAAGCGAATGAACACTCACTCGAAGAGAAGGGATGACCAGCGACATGACCGCGGCTACTGCTCCGTCCCCGATCTCGCTGATGCCGCATCAGCAGCAGATCCACGACTTCCTCGTTGACCACCCCTTCGCCGGTGCGTGGCTCGGCGTCGGGGCCGGCAAGACGCTCACGACCCTCAGTGTCCTGCAGACGATCCGCCCGATGGGTCACATCCTCGTCATAGCGCCTGTGGCGATCGCCCGCTCCACTTGGATCGACGAGATCGAGAAGTGGGGCTTCCCCATCCGGACGAAGTCGCTCATCGTCGACGAGAACGACAGGAAGCTCTCCAAGGCCAAGCGCCTGAAGCGCTTCCAGGAAGTCGCCACCGATCCGCCGACGATGTACTTCATCAACCAGGAGCTGCTGACTCAGCCGTCCCAGGGGACGAAGCTGATCACGCCGGTGCCGGGCGCAGTGCCTGCCCCGACCGTCTCACCGGAGGCGACGGCGATCCTGGGTCTGCTCCAGGCACGGGGGCCACTGGACCGAGACGAACTGATCGACGAGTATCGTGCGCTGGTCGCCGGCAACGCCAACAACCGGGTCCCCGCCAAGGCCAAGATCCGCGCCTGGATTCAGGAGTTGCTCAAGTCGGCCCTGGTGACGTGGGAAGCCTATGACTGCCGAACCTGTTCCGGCGCAGGCTGTGCTCAGTGCCGCTTCGGTCTGGTCGACCAGCTGCCGGTCCAGAACATCAACGGCCAGAACACCATCATCTGGCCCTTCCAGACGGTCATCATCGATGAGTCCCAGGGTTTCAAGTCGCACGACTCGCAGCGCTTCCTGGCCCTGGCGACGGTGCGGCCGGCCATGACCCGGCTCATCGAGCTGACGGGAACGCCCAGCCCCAACGGTCTCCACGACTTGTGGAGCCAGGTCTACCTGCTCGACCAGGGCCGGACGCTGGGTCAGAACATCACCGCGTACCGCAACCGCTGGTTCACGCCGAAGATGGTGCCCGGCACCACGACACCGGCGAAGTGGATCCCCACGGCGAACGCCGAAGCTGAGATCCATCAGGCCATCTCGCACCTGGTGATGAGCGCGCAGAACACGAGCCTGCAGCTCCCAGCGCTCAGCATCCAGGACGTCAATGTCACGCTCCCGCCGGACCTGCTCCAGGCCTACAAGGACTTCAAGCGCGACCTGGTCCTGGACATCGTGCAGACCTACACCGACGACGGGAAGCTGACGCAGAGCGTCGAGTCGATCGTTGCCGCGAACCAGGCAGTGCTCACCAGCAAGCTGATGCAGTTCGCCTCGGGCACGCTCTACACCGCGGATCCTGACGACCCGGCCACGAAGGGCCGGTACGAGGTCATCCACGACAAGAAGATCGAGATGACCGAGTATCTGGTGCGGAACAACGGCGGCGAGCCCGTGCTCATCGCCTATCACTTCAAGTCCGACAAGGAGCAGCTGCTCACGCGGCTCCGGAGGGTCGGCATCGACGCGCAGGCCTTCGACGGCTCGCGCGACATGGTCCGCCGGTGGAATGCCAAGCAGATCCAGGTGATGCTGCTCCACCCTGCCGCCGCGGGGCACGGCCTGAACCTGCAGCACGGCGGCTCGACGCTGATCTGGTACACGCTGCCGTTCTCGCTTGAGCATTACCTCCAGACCAACGGCCGGCTCTCCCGCACGGGCCAGACGAAGCCGGTGACCATCCACCGGCTCATCGCCAAGGGCACGCAGGACGAGCGGATGCCCTCGGTGCTCGCAGGCAAGCAGCAGGTCCAGGACGACCTCATCGAGGCCGTCTCCGGGGACTTCAACGCCGAGCAGGCGCTTCTCGCCGCCCTGGAAGAAGAGATCCGAGAGGACCTCAAGGACCTCTGGGCTTCCGAGCGGGTCTAACCCACACCCATCCGACGACGGCCCCGCTCCCGGCGGCCCCACCCCGCATCCGAAGGGACCGACATGCCCCAGCCCCCGAGTACCACCAGCACCCGTGACCAGGAGCACACCGTGGACGTTGTACGCGTCGTCGTTCGGCTGCGTGGCGAACAGGATCCGGAGGACCCGACCTACGTAACCTTCGAGCTCGATCTCCTCGGAGCACCGCTACCGCAGGACAGCGATGTGATCTGCCTCGGCAGCTACCACTTCCAGGTGCGAAGCAGGCGCTACCACGTATCGACCGCCCAACACGAGCCCCCGAAGTTGGTGCTTCACGTAGGGATCACGAACCGCCGCCCGGCGGACCTCGTCACTGCTGCGGCACTCACACGAGACCTCAAGGCATACCCCTCAGTCGCTTCGATCCACTGAACAGCTCCGCCCACGGCCCCGCGCCCCGGACACCCGTCCCGGCCCGGGGCCGTCCCCGTACCCCGCTGCGCTTTACCGGATAACCCGTACCCATCCGACGACCGCCCGGTTGTGATCCCACAGCCGGGCGGTCACTGCGGCGACCGCTCACTGAACACGCATGATCGAGAAGAGGACTCCCCCATGAAGAAGATCACCGCCCTCCGGTGGAACAAGCACTTCGCGTCACGTTCCGAGGGGTAACAGCGTGTCCCCCTCGGCTTCGCGCCCTACCGGCGCTGGCCTCGGGGGTCTGGGTCGGCATAGCCGACCCGGGTGCGGGATCGACACCGGAACGGGCCGGGCGTTCGTACGCCCGGCCCGTTCCCCGTTGATGCGTCGGCGTTCACGTTCATGGGCATCCCCGGGTTCCGGTGGTGTCCCCGAGGAAACGCTTTGCTGCCACCGGTCGGACGCGAAAGCGACGCTGATCGCCGAAGCCCCGAGCAAGACACCGATGAGACCCGTCAATGCACCAGCCGGGACACGCATCGGCCTCCAACCAGACCCCTGACGGCCTCTCACGAGCGCGCCCTGACGACGGGTCTGGCCATGGACACGAAGGAACAGTGCGCCTCCATCCTCTGCGTCAAGGCAGCGCCTTCCTCTACGTCATGAGGGGGAGGCCAATCGGGGCGGGACGGCCGTGTCCCGGTTCCCCGCGCAGGACCCGATCTTCAAGGACCAGGAGTGATGAAGCACAACAAGACCACAGAGATCGTCGACGCCACGATCCAGCTGTTCGCCGAACTCGACGAGATGGTGGGCCTGATCTCACGTGTGCTCGCGAAGTTCCCCGCTGAGACGGTGCCCCAGCGGCTCAAGCCGTTCCTCGGCACGCCGCGCGTCGCCTTCGCGCGACCGTCCACGAAGGGCGACGGCGGGATCTTGCTCCAGCTCCAGCGCGGAATGCTGTCCCACGTGCAAGCCCAGGTCCCCGGTGCGTGGCTGATGATGCACCAATCCGAACTGACGGCCGCCGTGCGCGAGATCTACTGGGGCGACAGAGAGCACAGCCTCCGCTGCGAGCTCACCCGACTTGAGAAGTCGATCGGGGACCACAACCGACAGGCTGAGTATCACCGTGCTGAAGCGAGCGACAGTCTTCGAGAACACAACCGTATCGCCGCTAGCATCCGCCGGCTCTCGGCCCGCAAGAGCCGCGTCGCCGAGGGAGACTCCGATAGCTGACTCGACGGACCCCCGCAAGATGTCCCAGCGGGAGCTGGAGGAGTACCTCGAGGCCCTGGTCCACGCAGAAATAGAGGACTGAATCGCCGACTTGTATGGGGGTAGCGGGACGCGGTCGGGTTGGCCGCTCGTAGCGTGCCGTAGGACGCCGGATCGGTTGACTCGTGAATCGCCTGCCGCTCGTCGGAGCTGGCTCTCCCGGGGTATGTCGCCGGTCCGGTGTCCGTCTGCGGTCTGACTCAACAGAGGCGTGTCCCGACCGGTTGGTTCCGGAAGTCGGCGTGTCGGCCGTGGATGCCCTGTCGTCCGACCGTGAGGAACGTTGTCCCGTGATATTGCTCGGTGTCGACCCCCATAAGTCCACTCACACCGCCACCGCTGTCGAGCCGGAATCAAACCAGCAGGCCGGGACGATGCGGATCGAGGCGAGCCTGACGGACTACCGGCGGCTGCTGGCCTGGGCCAAGCGGTGGCCGCGGCGGAAGTGGGCGGTGGAGAACGCCAACGGGCTGGGCCGGCATCTCGCCCAGTGGCTCATCGCCCGCGGCGGGCGGCGTAAGAACGACCAGATCGACGCCGCGGCCGCAGCCACCGTGGCCTATCTGCAGGGAGACGGACGGGACGTCGAACCCGAGGACCACACCACCGCGCTGGCTCTCCTGGACGAACGACGGGTGAACCTGGCCCAGGCCCGGGTCCGTACGGTCAACCAGCTCCACGCGCTGCTGCGTGATCTGCTGCCCGGCGGCGCGCCGACCCAGCTGTCCGCGGACCTGGCCGCCAAGCTGCTGCGATCCGTCCGCCCCGTCGGCGACGTCGAGGCCGTCCGCAAGGACATCGCCTGGGACCTTGTCGCCGAGATCCGGAAACTGGACAAGCAGCTCACGGACAACGCTGCCCGGATGCAGAGCCTTGTGGAGACATCGGGCAGCACCCTGATGGACACCCCGGGCATAGGGCCGGTCATGGCCGCCCGGCTGATCGGCCGCACCCGGCAGGCTCACCGCTTCCCCAGCTCGGCAGCGTTCGCGAACTACGTCGGCGCCGCCCCGGTGGAAATCGCCAGCGCGGACAAAGCCCGCCACCGGCTCTCCCGCTCCGGTGACCGCCAGCTCAACTCCGTCCTCCACACCATCGCAGTCGTGCAGATACGCATGCTGAACTCACCTGGACACGCCTACTACCAGCGCAAACTCTCCGAAGGCAAGACGGCGAAAGAAGCGAAGCGGTGCCTCAAACGCCGCTTGGCGGACCACGTCTGGCGCGTCATGATCACGGACGAGCGCAGAGCCAAATCCTGCATCACTCAGGCGGCTTGACAAGACACAGAGGCACCCCGGGTTCCGGCGTGCCTTCAGGGGCTGGGAAAGAGCAAGCTCTTTCAGAGCGACCACTGATCGGGTGACGGGCTGACGCCCCACAACGCACGGGGCGCCTACGCAGAGGGGTGTGCTGCCCTGGCCCGGGCGGCGCGATGACGACAAGACGATGACGACAAGAAGAGGACAACTGCATGAGTCAGGACCTGAGCAGCGAAGAGATCGCCCGCCACCTCACGTCGCCGGACGGCAATGACTGGATCGGACGGGCCCAGTACGTGGCGGCCGACGCCGAGGGCCGCGCGGAGATCCGAGGCCTCGTCGCCGACCACATCAAGACCCTGCTCGTCACCGGCATCGGCGGCAGCTTCACCGAAGGCGCCGTCACCGCTGAGAACCTCTGCAACGCGATGTGGCACCTGATGGCCGAGTCCGACCAGGAGGACGAACTGGCGCGCACCGAGGTCCCGATCACGGAGAACGCCGGTGCCTGATACCGAACCCGCCACCGCCTGACTGGACCGCAAGCTCGAAGCCGAGTGCATAGCTCTCGGGGCCGCTCGCCAGGTCTGGGCAGACCAGTTCGGCCGCGTCGGTGCCACTGACAACCTCAGTGACCACGATGGGTAGTTCGAAGACCCGCTCCGAAGCGCAAGCGTTGGGCCGGCGCAGCCGGCTCGGGAGCCAAAGAACACCCGCCTGCCGGTGGGGCTCGTGCTGGAACGACCAGCCCAGCTCCACCGGCAATTTCGTTGCTTGCCCCAGCCAGCTGCCGTACCCAACAGGCTCAAGGAGCAGCGCTCGCATGACCGATCACGACTGGGACAACCCCATCACCTGCGAGTTCGTCGGCGCGCAGCCACCTGAACACCCGAACGGGGAAAATATCGTGTCCAGTACCGCGCTTCCCGAGAAGCTCATACGCACCGTCACCGCCGCCTACGTGATAGCCCTCAGACGGGGGGATCTTCACGCAGCGCTCGGACTCATGACACAACTGGCCGACAGGTATGGTCTGGTAGCCGTCCGCGGCCTCGCCGCCGAGCTCGCCATGGACCTTCACATCCACTGCCCGTCACGCTTTCGTACTGCGTTCGGCGGCGCGAACCTCTCCGCTCTCGCCCCCGCGGCGGACGACGACGCGCTCACCACCCTTGATGTCGCCTCCAAGACCAACCGCCTCATGGGGCGCGGGCAGGTCACGGCTGCCGACTTGGAGGACACCGAAGTCCAGATGCGAGTCACGGAAACCGTCCGCCATGCCGTTCAGGCGGCACTCAATGCCGCTGCTGGGCAAAGCAGTTCGGCTACGGCCGCTCAGCTGGGCGCGCTGACCACGCCCCGCGAGCTGTCTGCGGCCGTGGCCCTGCTCACCAACGGGCTTCGCGCCGTACTGCCGTAGGCGCACGCCATGAGCCCCCGCGTCTGCCGCAAGGGCCGTAGCCGCCCGATCCCGTTCGACTGCAAGTCCGGCGCCGGACAGCCAGGAACGTGCAGCCTTCATCTGGACCCGCGAGAAGGACGGCAATCTCCGACGCGGGAAGCCGGCCTCCTCCGTGGTACCTGAGAAGCTCTTTGTCCAGAAGGCGATCGAATGAGTGCGGCCCGGCGGCCGCATCGGCATGGTCCTGCCCAACGGGATCTTGCCCAACCCCGGCGCCGACGATGAGGCGCTCCGCCAGTACATCCTCGACCAGTGCCGGATCATGGCCAGTGTTGACCTGCCCGTGGAGAGTCTCCTCGTCGGCGCGGGCGTCAACGTCCTGACCAGCGCCCGCCCTGCGCTGCGGAAGAAGACCGAGCAGGAGAAGCGCCAGGAGCGGATGCACGGCCCTCCCGACTATCCGGTGTTCATGGCCGCCGCCGAGAAGGTCGGCCACGACCGGCGGGGCAAACCGCTGTACGTGCGGGACGGTCACGGCAATCTCGTGGCCAGCGGGCATGAGGAGACGGACCTGGTAACCGTCCGCGGTGTTGCGAACCTGCGCTCCGTAAGGCGGCGCGCCTTCATCCTCGACGACGACCTCAGGTCCGCTCGGCAGTTCCCTCAGGGAAACGACCGACCGTGCATCATCGCCGCGTACGACGAGTTTGTGGCCCGGCACGGCCACGAATTCCCCTGGAACAGCGGTGACTGAAGCGCTCTCCTTCCTGGGCTTGCTCAGGAATCAGCCCTGCTAATACTAGCCCTGGAGGGCACGAAATGCATTGGGCCTACATTCAGTGGACCCCGGAAGCGGAAGGCGTCCACGAGGTCACGGTAACCGCGGATCACGCACACAAGCGGTGCGCGGAAAAATCCGAGGACACAGACGTTGTCGTTGAATGCGACGTGATACTTCCTGAGGAGCTGCGGCACACCGTTTGGGGAGAAAGTAGGGATTCCGTTATGGCTGCGGCTCGCCGCATTGCTCTGGATATCGTTCCTTACGGAGGCCGCTACTCCACCCATTACATAGGTGAGGTCATCTAGTCCCTTACTCGATTGGAAAGGGGGAAACGAGAATGCCGATTATTGCTGTAGAGGTTCAGACCCTCAAGAACATGCAGCGCAGAACCTTCGCAGTCACCTGAAGCGTGCAGGTATCCCGGAGTATTCCTGGAAGAAGCAGCGCGCTGGTTTCGAGGTCTGGCATGCGGAGCATCGCGAAGGCGAGACGTGGATCATCTGGCACACGTTCGACCCGGATGATGATCAGGATGCACAGCGTAAGGGGCTGGAGTTCTGCGCTGTCGTCCTTCAGGAGCATTACTGGGTGAAACTCGATATGCCCGGCATGTACACCAACGTGAACCGGCCGACTCTGCGTGTTCTGTACGGCTTGTCGTGGCTCAAGTAGAGCAGCCCTGGATGGTTCTCGGCCCGGTTCGACTCCGGGCTAGGGCACTACTGAATTACACAGGGCCATGAACCAAGGGGGAACCATATCCGCCGACCGTCGACGCAGAAATCAGCGATCAGCCGTCGAACGCTGCTCGCAAGATGGCTGCGACGTCACCATTCCCGGGCGCGCATGGGGCTGCATCAAGTCCGGCTGGTTCTTCCTGAAGAACGGCAGCCAATACTGCCCCGAGTACACCCCCCGAATGGGTCGCCGAGCGGTGCGCCCGGAAGAAACGCGATAACCCCGAGAAAGAGGGCTGAGCAGTGCCAACCACCACCCAACAGCCCCTGGCCGCCCGCATGCGGCCGACGTCGCTTGACCAGATCGTCGGACAGGCGCATCTCGTCTTCCCCTGCTCGCCGCTCGAACTGCTCGTGTCCGGCCGCGGCGCGAGCTCAGTGCTCTTGTACGGCTCGCCCGAATGTGGCAAGACCACCATCGCCAGCGTCGTCGCGCACCAGACGAGCCGCCGCTTCGTCGAGCTCTCTGCCACGTCGGCGGGTGTCGCCGAGGTGCGCAAGGTCCTTGCCGCGGCCCAGAAGGAGATCGTCGCCGACGGCACCCGGACGCTCGTGTTCATCGACGAGATCCACCGCTTCTCCAAGGCTCAGCAGGACGTGCTCCTGCCTGCCGTGGAGGACGGCGTCATCTCGCTGATCGGCGCGACGACCGAGAACCCGAGCTTCAGCGTGAACGCTGCGCTGGTGTCGCGTTCGATTCTCATGGTGCTCAAACCGGTCAGCGCCGCCGACATCGTGAAGCTCCTCTCCCGCGCGCTCAATGAGGACCCTAACCTCGATGGCCACGTCAGCGCTGAGTCTCAAGTGCTCGAACTGATCGCGAACCTGTCCGCCGGCGACGTGCGCCAGGCTCTCGGCCGCCTTGAGACGGCTGCCGCCACGGCTATGGCTGCCGGCGAGACGGAGGTCACCGCCCGGACCATCGAGCTCGTCACCGGCGCAGCACTCCAGCGCTACGACCGCGACCAGTACTACGACGTCATCTCGGCGTTCATCAAGTCGCTTCGCGGTTCGGATCCCGACGCGGCCCTGCACTGGCTGGCCCGGATGCTCGAGGCGGGGGAAGACCCGCGGTTCATCGCTCGCCGGCTGATCGTGCACGCCAGCGAGGACGTCGGCATGGCTGATCCGTCGGTGCTCTCTATCGCAGTGGCGGCAGCGCAGGCGGTCCAGCTGATCGGCATGCCCGAAGCCCGGATCAACCTCGCCCAGGCGACGGTCGCGATCGCCACGGCTCCCAAGTCGCCGACAGTCGTCCGCGGTGTCGACCAGGCGCTCGCAGACGTGCGGCGTGGCCGCACCGGGGAGGTCCCGGTGCATCTGCGCGACGCGCACTACCCAGGGGCCGCAGCCCTCGGCCACGGCCAGGGATATCTGTACCCGCACGACTTCGAGCACGGCGTCGTCACCCAGCAGTACCTGCCTGACCGAGCGCTCGGCACGCAGTACTACATGCCGACATCTAACGGCTTCGAACAAAGCATCAGCCAACGGCTGGGCGCTATCCGTAGCCTCACCACGACCCAGGAAAACAGGCCATGACCCAACCACCGTTGACCCGAGCCGAGGACGAGAACGCGCTCGGGCTGTACGGGCATGGCCACGTCGACCCCGAGGCGTTCGCGGTCGGGACGCCATCCAGCACGACGACTCGACCGCGCTGCTGAACGGCCACCAGATGTCGACGGTCGACCCGAACGACGGCCTGCAGATGCTCCGCAATCGGGTCACGTTCTAGGAGCGGCATGGAACTCATCAACCACCACCAGATACTTGAATGCGGACACAAGCCGGACGCGCTGTTCTCCTTCCAGGGGCCGGGTGTCTTCACCGACCCGGAGAACGGGGAGAGCTGCTGCCGACGGTGCAGCGACAGCCGGCATTACGACCGTGTGCGTAGGCGGCATGCGGAGATCGAGGCGAAGGCGGTGGCCGAGGGCTGGGCGTACGAGTACATCAACACCTCTTACGAGGTGTACTGCCGTAGCAGGGAACTGATCGGCAAGCTGGTCTGCCGTGCGTACTGGCGCCACGACCCGCACGGGGTGGACGAGGCCCGAGGCGTCCTCCAGCCCGCGCACACGTACAACTTCGCCTTCAAGCGGCTCGCCACAGTAGTGCCGAACTCACCGGTGACCGGCTACGCGCTCGTCTTCGAGGACGGCAGCCGAGACCCGCTCTGCTACGACAAGGTGTGTGTGGTCACCCGTGAGCCGGCTGGCCTCGACAGGTGAGCTGTCGGAGCCGGTCTACTTCTTCATGCTCCGACGGTATGAGGCCCCGACTCAGGTCGACACCGCAGACCGGTACGTAGAACTCAAGCCGAGCCGTGATGCAAGGAATCCGATCCGATTGCCGAGTACTGCGTGCGCCAGATGAAGATGCGCATGCGTAAGGACCAGCCCAAGTACCGGGTCTTGTTAAGGGAATTCGAAGACCATGCATTCCGCGGCGCATTCGTGGTGAACATCGACAGCTCAGGGTTTCCCCATGATGCGGAATGATGTTCTACCGCCGATACGTTCGGTAGCTCCCATCTGACAGGCGGCCCGGCTCGGTGCTAGCACCGAGATATGTCCTCCCCTCATATCGGGGGATCGAATTCCGCGCCGGGCAGTTCTGGGCCGACGCCGAGTGGTCGGAGGGCGCCCGGCGTCCGTGTCCCGCTCGCCCCCGGTTACCTTCTTCGCGGTCCTGCAAGAGGGCCGCTGGCCTCCGGGCCCGGTATGACTTTGTCCCCCTGTCCGAGATGACCTGGAGGGGTGTCGCCGGGCCCGAGGGGTGCCGTTGGAGACGCTGATGAGGCAGCAGCAAGTCCCGTGCTGCACAGCGCCGTTACAGATCACTGTCGCGCCGTTTGTGGCCGCGCCGTATTCCCGCTCAGTCTGTGGCCAGTTGGAGGAACGCATGCCCCGGTACAAAGTCTTTCTTCATGCTCACGCCGGCGCCGAGGTCGAGGTGGACGCGCCGGACGCGCAGGAGGCCAACCGCCTGGCGCAGGAGGCTGTCAGGGAGCGCAGGGCCGTACGCCGCCCCATCGAGAAGTGGACGCCGACGATGACGGTGAACCTCGACCGCAAGCCCTGACCCGCAACGGCGTTGCTTACCCGCCGCCGCTGTCCGAACTCAGGCGCCAGTGCGAGGCTGCCGAGTCCAGTTCCGCCTCCGCGTCCCGTCTCGCTGTCGCATAGGAACCAAGCATGAACGAATCGAGCAACAGCAACGCGCCGTATCCCAAGCTGGTTGGCTGGTCGACCTGGCCATAGCTGAGCTGGAGAGCCCTATTGGTGTTGTTGGAGCCCCCCTGACCGTGTTCAGCGGCCTCGGCTCCATTACCGGGCTGCTGGTCAAGATGGGGGACGGCATCGTCCAACTCGCCCGAGGCGGGTCTCGGACATCGGCCCGGCCGCCAGGTCCGAGCCGGGAATAGCCGAGCGGGAACAGCATCCTAGGGTGGACGCATGGATGCTGCCGACGATTTGCTGACCCGCCCATACGACGTCTACCAGAGGCTGCGGACTACCTCTCCGGTGCACCGGATCACAGGAACGGATGGACAACCTGCGTGGCTCGTCACCCGGTTCGACGACGTTCGCGCCGCCCTTGCCGATCCGCTCCTGTCGTTGGACAAGACGCATGCCCGCAAGGGCAGTTACCGCGGGCTGTCCCTGCCGCCGGCTCTGGACGCCAATCTCCTGAACATGGATCCGCCTGACCACACGCGTCTGCGTCGCCTGGTCGGACGGGCGTTTACCCAGCGTCGGGTCGAGCACCTGCGCGCCCCTATCCGGGCCACCGCCGATCAACTCCTGGGCGCCCTCGGCGAGCACGGCACCACAGACTTGATCGCTTCGTATGCGGCTCCGCTGCCGATCACCGTGATCTGCGATCTCCTTGGCGTCCCGGGCAGCTACCGGAGGGACTTCCGCGCCTGGACGAGCGCGCTGATTGCCCCGGATCCGGACCACCCCCAGGCCGCAAAGGAGGCCATCGCGGCCATGCTGGACTTCTTCACGGAGCTCATGGCCCACAAACGGCGCGAGCCGGCCGATGACCTCCTCACCGACTTGATCGCTGTGCGTGACACGGAGGGCGACCGGCTCACCGAGGACGAGCTGATGTCTTTGGTCTTCCTTATCCTCTTCGCCGGCTATGAGAACACCGTCCAGCTAATCGGCAATGCGGTCCTAGCCCTGCTGCAGCATCCCGACCAGATGGCGCTGGTGCGCAAGGACCCCTCGCGGATCCCCACCGCCGTCGAGGAACTCGCCCGTTACGAGGGCCCGGCCCTGCTTGCCATCCGCCGCTTCCCGATCCGGGACGTGACGATCGGCGGCGTCCGGATCCCGGCGGGTGAGACGATCCTGCTGTCCCTGTCCGCCGCCAACCGCGACCCAGACCGCTTCCCCGACCCGGACCGCCTGGACCTCGGCCGCGACGCAACCGGCCACCTGGCGCTCGGCCACGGCATCCACTACTGCCTGGGCGCCCCCCTGGCACGAGCCGAAACCGAGATCGCCCTGGCCGCGCTCCTTGAGCGGTTCGAGGACCTCGAACTCACCGAGAAGGAACCTCGGTGGCGACCGTCGCTGCGTGCCCGCGGACTTCTCGATCTGCCGGTGCGCTATCGGGGCACCAGGCCCTCCTCCTGACCGGGCTACTCGTCGAAATCGCCGCTGCCCGGCCTCCGTTCCGGCAGGGGCGGCTAGTCCTCGGCCAGCGCCTTCTTCTGGCGGAGCCGCTCGCGCAGGGTACCGACCATGGGCAGTGTCAAGCCGCTGAAGAGGAACAGCACCGCCAGTCCGCTCAGCGTGGGGCTCACCACCTCCTCGGCCTTCAGCGCCCAGGGACTGTCGAGGGTGTAGAAGATGATGTAGGAGCCCTTGGAGAAGGCGTACGCCAGTCCGAAGGCCGCCGACACGGAGGACAGGGCGAATCCGGCACTGCTCCACGGTCTGATGCCCCAGTTGCGCCGTGCCGTCCTGCCGCACATGAACGCCAGTTCGGCGCAGGTGACCAGGACGTAGGAGAGGTAGATCAGCAAATATGCGGCGACCTTCGGGTCATCGACGTATTCGGTCGTGAACTCGACGTCGGGCCGGTTCGTGGCCACGAAGAGCGGCACCAGGATCGCAAGTTCCACTGCGGCTGCGAAGCCGCGCTGGAACATCGCGGCCTTCAGATACTCGGGCCGGTAGGCCAGATCTACCATCGTGATCTGGAGGAAGGCGCACCACAGAACCGCACAGATGTGGGCCACCAGCTTGCCGGCGTTGTGTAGGCCCGTGACGTCCTGCAGTGCGTCGGCCACTGCGGGGACGGCACACAGGACACCGAGTGTGCACACCCCGAAGGCGAGGGCGATCGCCCAGGTGGAGACCCGCGCGTTACCCAGGGCCCTCCGTGTGCAGAGTGCCGTGACCAGCAACCCGGCTACGGTGCACGTCCCGAAGACTATGCCGTCGACCACTTACAGCCCCTCCAGTGAATCTGCCGCATACCGTGCGGCGTCGTCCATACTCCGGCGCCGCTGGAGCCTGCCCGGCGTCTGGGCCGTCTCGTCGTCCGGCACTGGCTCCAGGCCGAGTTCCTCCCGACGGCGTACCAAGTCCGTGATGACGTTCTGCACCTCATCAGGTGGAAGGCCGTTCAGCAGGGCGAGAACGCGGCGTGCCTGAGGATCTTCGAAGGCTTCCAGGGCCTTCAGATCGCCGTAGCTGTCGTGCGGCAGAAGGTGTGCGGGCGGAACGCCGCCCAGAGCCTCGCACAGCGCCAGGACGGTGCCCACGGTCGGGTTGTCCTGGGACCCCTTGGCCAGCTTGGCGATGGCAGCGTGAGACACCGACGGGTGATCGCCGGGCAGTGCGTCCACGGCAGCAGACAAGGTGCGCGACGAGAACGCGCGGCCCTTGGCATCCCGATGGAAGGCCATCAGGGCGCTGAGTCTCTCCGCCAGTGGACGGCGGTTGCGCCTCAGCACAGGCATGAGTTGCCGGACAGGGCCCGGGAGCTGTCCGGCTGAAGACTGCACACCACCACGTATCGATCTTTCGCTCGGTCGGGGCTGGTTCGTTGCTGTGTACTTTAGTTGACATGACCGGGGGCGCAAGGCAGGATCACGATAGGGAGAGTGAACCCTGTGAAGCGGATTGATTGCTGAAAGTAACGTCCGTAGTACGGGAACAATCCCCCGGGCGCTGGGTCCCCAGTGGTCCGAAGAGTTGGCGCGACGGCGTGGGATACGGCGTTGGTGTTTGCCGAACTGCGGCTCGCGCTTGCAGGTTGGCGCTGCACCGGCAGGGGGGAAGAGTTGACGATGGAGCTGGCATCCAACAGCAGTGACCACGCTGGCCAGAGTGCGCGCGGCGGAGTGCCGACCATGCCGCGTGCGCTTCTTGACCGCCGCCGCTCTCGGTCTAGAAGGGTGGCCGCCGGGGGAGGGCTGCCGGATCGTCCTCGCCGTCGCGTGGCCCTTCGCCGGGTATGCGCACTCCGCGCCGGAGGAGGACTCCCGACCGGGATCCTCGCCCGCACGGCGGCACCCCAGACGCGGCGCCGCCTCAAGAGGACGGCTGCGCTACATCCCCGGCTTCCCCTTCTCGGCGGACGGGTGTGTCAGGGTGCGACTCCATGGTCGGCAGCGCGGGTTGACGGGAGTGGAGCCATGAGGTCGTGATCGCCGCGCGCCCATGCCGGCCCGTCGGTGCCAGGGGCGCTACACGACCTCGTCCCAACTCCCGAGGAGCGCGTCATGCCGACCCTGGGCTTACTGCCCACCGATAAGCCTGAACTCGAACTGACATTCGTGGAAAGCGGTTCCCGGCGTGCCCAGACCACGGAAATCAACGGCGTGGTGACGATGACGCCGGAACAACTGCTGGAAGGCGGAGTCCCGTCGACTCTGCCCGATGGCTCGCTCGTCCTGATAACTGGCGCGTCACCCTTCCGCCTCCGCGGTCGCATCACCACGGTGCTCGAGCTGTTGCTCCAGCGGATGAGCCAGGATGGCAGTGCTGGCCTGGCCGTCACTGCCGCTCCAGGGGCGCGTCAGCCGTTCCCCCCGGCCGTCGTGGACCGGGCCGCACGGCTGGGCATCGCCCTGCTGATCACGTCCGCGCCCGCCGAGCGCTGGGAAGGCATGCATGAGAAGATTCAGCAGGCCCGCCTGATGTTCGCCGAGCGCCGTGCTGCCCAACTCAGCTCGCTCGTAATGGAGTTGCCTGCTCAGCTGGCCGACGCGCGGGCCATGCAGCGCATCGCGGACTGGCTTGCCCGGGTCCTGGACTGTCAGGTTCTGGTAAGCGAACCGGAACGCGTCCTCGCCGCCTCACCGGCCACCGCCGCCGAGCAACTGGCCCAGGCCATCATCCGCCAGTCCGTCGATGGGATTCTCCCCGAGACGCTTTCCGGACCCCACACCCAGCTCATCTCGCTGACCCCGGCCTCGGCAGCGGACACCGTTCTCGCGGTGCTCCGCAGAACCCCATTCGACGAGGCCGACCTGCGGTTGCTCCGGCATGCGGCCAAGCTGCTGGGACTCGTGGACCAGGCGCACCGCGAGTACCGGGCAGCCTCCGGTGCCTCCCACGCGGCGCGCAGCGCGGCGTGGGAACTGCTGCTGGACGGCGAGGTCGAAAAGGCCCGGCGCGTTATGGCCAATCTGGCGCCCGGGCTTCTGGAACCCGAGACCACCCGCGTCTTCGTTGTGGAGACCCCTCAGGCAGGCCGGGACCTGGCTGCGCGCAGCTTCAGCTCATCCGTCGGACAGCAGGCCCTCGTCGTGCCCGACCCGAGGGACGACCGGCGGATACTCATCGTGCATCCGATCCGCTCTGACGACGACACCGGAGCGGAGGTCTCCGCCGAACTCACCCGCCTGGTGGGTTCCCTGGAACCCCCCTCGTCCCTGGGCGGCAGCGGCGTCTACTCCATGACGCTGCTCGCCGACGCGCTCAACGAGGCCATCACCGCGCAGAGGTTCGCCGCCTTCCAGCCGGACTCCGTGGCCCTGTCCGTGCACGGCTCCGACCTCGTCAGCCTCCTGCCACAGGCAGAAGCCCAGCAGTGGGCCCGCCGACTGCTGAACCCGCTGATGCACGATGAGACACAGTGGGAGTCCATGCGGGAGACCCTTCCGGCCGCCCTCGCCTACCCGTACACGGTGGCCGCCCGCCGGCTGCGCCTGCACCGCAACACCGTCATGCGCCGCGCCTCACGAGCTGCCGAGCTCCTGCGCATGGACTTCGCCTCCATCAGTGACCGCATCGCCGTCGCCCTGGCCATGGAACTGGTCACGCAGCGGGAGATGTCCGCTTCGCCGCAGCTGACGGGTTCGGAACCGCCATCCCTAGCACGGCTGTTAGGCACTCCCCAAGTGTGCGCCTGGGCACAGACCCTGGTCCGGCCGGTCCAGGCGGACAGACGCGACCTGGTGTCCACGGCACTCGCCTGGCTCACGTTCGACACCCATGTCGAGCCCGCGGCCCGCGCGCTCGGCCTCTCCGAGGTCACGGTCCGTTCCCACCTGCGCGCCCTGGAAGGCCACATGCAGCGCGACCTGGCCACCCTCGCCGGCGTGCGCGATCTCCAGTTCTCGTTGCACGTCGTCACGGGCCAGCCTGATCTGCGCTCAGATCGTCCGGGCTTGTCCGTGGTCGCCTGCTGACCGTCGCCGCCAGCGCCCGGCGCGGCTCCCGGTCTTCATCTCCCCTCTCCGGCCTGCGGACCTCGAAGGGTGGCACCTCGGCAACGGCCATGTCCGCTCGTACCCACACGAACCGAACAGGGTGGTGCAGACAGCCTCGAGCGTCCCGGGAGATATCCGCGCTGACCTCGACGACCGTCTCCGGAACGACCAGCGACACCTTCAGCTTCTGCTGTGATCCCCAACCGACAGAGAAGGACCGCCCGGCCCACGGGTGATCCGTCTGCACCGGGCGTAGGAAGCCGCCCGCACTTCGGGCCTGGGCGGCCGGCAAAGACGCTTGTACGTCCCGGATATCGCAGTCGTCCCTCCGAGTCGTGCCGGCCGAGCAGCAGGATCCCGGGGCGGCGTGGCGCTCCGGTGACCGCATCGACGATCATCTCGAGGGTGTCGCGCACGCGGAACCTCCGCCAGGAGTGCGCCCCTGGCCGATAGCTGACGGGCACAACGTCCAGGGCGCCGAGAGGCCCTTCCGCCGGAACAAGTCCTCCAGCGCGCACCGCCTTTCGACGTAGGGACGCTCAAGCAGGCTTCGGCCGTCCAGATGGAGCAGGTCGAAGGCAACATAGTGAGCCGGCCAGATGGCCGCGGCACGTTGCGCGGCGGCACCCCGTCGGTGCAGCCGCTGTGTGAGCCGCTCGAACGCGAGCCTGGTCTCCTCCCACACGACCAGTTCGTCGTCGAAGACGACGGAGCGGTCCAGCCGGCCGATGGCTTCGGTGATCTTGGGAAAGGCCGCGGCCAGCTCACCGTCCCTGCGAGCGCAGCACCGAGGAACCATCATCAGCCCGCGCTGCGAAGGCCCGGAAGCCGTCCCATTTCGGTTCGGCAAACCAATTCAACGGGAGGGCAAACGTCTCGAGGGGTGTCGCCGGCATCGGCTCGGCGGGAAGCTCGATTACATCAGAGGGGCTACCACAAACCCCTCACCGACCCAAGGAGGACACGAGGAAACTGGCTCGTCGAGAGGGGACAAACTCACCACGCCGAGATCACAAAGGTCCACCGGCGGAATGACGCTTTGTCGACCAACTGGCCCGTCGAAGCGTGGTGTTGTGAATGTGATACAAAGTTTGCCAAGTGCCGGATGAGCCATGCCGGGAACCGGGGTGTGTGCACCCCCGACACGACCGTCATGAGGAAGGTGCACTTCCGCGCTGGCGCGCGGCCGACTGGTGCAATGCCAACAGGTGTCAATGGTCAGTTTGTGCACCGGCGAAATGGCATCGCCCGCAGTATATGCCTAGCGTTGCCGATGCAAGCCCGGCCCCACCACCGGACGAGTGAGGCACAAGCCGAACTCGCCGGCAGGGAAGCCGAACAGGCCAGCGGCGAGCTGGCCCGGTGAGCGGGAATGAACGCGCCGCATGCACCAAGAGGCGGGCACCAGAGGGTGGCTCCAACCACCGTCTCGGCACCCCCTCTCGCCAGTACAAAACCAGGCCCCTGCCAGGGCCTGTACATAACGACTCTCAGCAGAGTCACCACCAGCAAATCTGACGAACCACTGGGGCCTTCCACCGGCCTGTTCGAGCACCTCGGCGGTGCTCAGAATAGATCAGTGCGCGGCGTGAGAACAGCGCGGCCGCTGGACTTTCATGAGAGAAGGCTCCCCGAGCCAGACGGGGCGAACTGCATGTCCTCCAAGCACGCGACGGACCAGCCGGCACCGCGCACCACAGTGACCGCTCACCGCCGATGCTCCTGGCCCAGCCGGACCGTACGAAGGACCTCGGCGCAGCCGGGCTGAGCGGCTAGCACCCGGCCACGCCCGACGGCGCGTCCGAGCGGGTCACGGATTTATCAGATCCATGGCCGGCCCTTCCGCTCGGGGAAGATCTGCTTCCCCCGAGCGAGCGGCGCGCAGCAGGAGCGAGGCGAGCTCCCAGCAGTTGCTCCTGCCGCACCGCAGTGAAGAACGATTGTGGCTCGCTGCTTCGAGGCATGTGTCGTAGCCAATACGCCCCCTGGCATCGCAAACCTCCCGGATCTCGTATATGAAGGAGCGCACCGGTGATCCACCCCCACCCAGAAGCGTCCAACTCTGACGAGTTCAAAGGCTTCAACGAAGCCCGGCGCATCATGTGCTGTCATGACGCTCGTGCCCGCGTGTACGAGCGGTTCGAGCAGACGAGCTTCATCGGTGACACGAACGTTGCAGCGGTCCACGTCAACAACACCACCAGGGCGGACCGTGTGTTCCTCAGGGCATTCGACAAGGCTGGCCAGCAGGTCGGCGTCGACACGCTCTATATCGACGAGCCGAATCAACACCTTGACATCGCACCCGAGTTCGACCACGACTTCACCGGCATGGACGTCGTGCCGGACTCGCAGCTTGACCAGGCCATCTCTCGCGAGAACGGCTGGGTTGTCAACCTGAAGGTACTGCGCGAGTACGACTCCTTGGCCGATCGCCGGGCCACGCAGCGCGCGGTGTTCCTGGCGCATCTGCAGGACATGATGAAGAACGGTGACGTCCGTGGATTCCTGTTTGGCCGGGGTGAGTCCGATGACACTGATGCGGCGTGAGAGACCACGACCTCGTACCGTCTGATCTCTGACGCTGTTACAGTGCTGCATTTTTCGCAACAGGGGAGGGGACCAGCACAGCTGATCCGGGCGTCGAACCCAGGCCGAGTGCTTTGCGGGGAGACATGCCGTGGACCGGCTCACGCCGGTCCCGGGTGACGCCTCGCGGTGAGCCCTACGGGGCCACGCAGCTCGTCTTCGGCACCTTCGACGTCCAGGAGCAGCAACCATGAGCAAACCGCTGAGCATGGAGGACCTCACGGTCAAGTTCCACAGCAGTCGCGTCGGCGTCTCCCACGTCGAGACCACGATCTGGCAGGCCCCTGAGGGAAGTCTCTACCGTGTCGTCCAGCGTCTGGACCCGACCGAGTTCGAGATCGCGACCCTCGTCCCCACCGGGTGGATCACGCTTCTGGCCCTGCAGACGCAGACGGCGTCGCCGACCAGGATGAAGCGATGAACTGCTGGCTGGACATCCAGAACCATCCCCCGACCTCGAGTAACGACTGGGTGGCAGAGCCCAGGACCGAAGCATGACCGCCTCCGCCGATTCCGGGCTCACACTGGACGACGTCCTCGATCTGAGCACAGCGCTCGATCTCGTCGATGCGAAGATCGAACTGCTCAGCGAGTACAAGCTCGAATACCCGCAGGACTACGCGCCGGATGACATCCGGTCCATGAACGACGAGGTCGAGCAGCTGCAGCAGCTGCGCACGCGACTGATGGACGTGCAGGCCCGCCGGGAAGCAGAGTCCTCCGCCTGAGAAGACGACGATGCCCTGACCGCCTCGTGGCGTTCAGGGCATCGAATCAGGCTCGGTAGGCGGCAGTGCCGCCCTGCCGGGTCGTCACACCGGCGGGATGAGCAGCGAGGCCCCCGCGTAGATGAGATCCGGATTCTGGATCTTGTTCGTCTCGACCAGGATGCCGATCGGCACCCCCGTCGTCCCCGAGATCGCGGTGAGCGTATCGCCTGGCCTGATGGTGTACGGCTTCGCCTCGGCCGGTGCACCCGATCCGTTGGGCTTGTCCTCGTCGCCGCGCCCCGGCGTCGGATCCTGACTCGCCCCGTTCTCGTCCTGCTTCCCCGTGCCGCCCTCGCTCGGCTGCTGGGCGCTGCCGCCTCCGGCGTTCTTCTCGCCGGGATGCACCGGTGCCTCGACCGGGGCGTGATGGCCCTGCAGTGCCTGGATGAAGCCGCCGTCGGACGTCGCGAGCTGCGTCAGGCCCCATCCGGCGAAGAGCGCCGCTCCGCCCGCCATGACGCTGGCGGCGATGACGGGTCCGTTGCCGAAGCCCATCGGGCCGGCGTGACTCCCGGCAGCTGCTCTCGTCTGCGCCGACGGCTTCAACGCCGTCCCCACTGGCCTCTGAATCGTAGCCGTCATCCCTGTCCCGACTCCTCTGCAAATAGCGCACACAACCATTCATGTTTGGCGTTGACATTCTACTCATATCCGAACAGAAGTTGATATAATAAGGGATTGGATGGCAGTCCGAATCCTGTCTGATAGCCCCCCCAATGGATCCCTGAGTCACCGACCGCCAGACCGAACGAAGGAACCGCATCACCATGGCCAACTACTCCGTCTCCGCCAGCCAGATCACCGAGGGTAAGAACGTCTTCATCCGCGGGAAGCTCGGCTTCGCCGTACTCGCCCGCCTCATCGAAGGCGGGGAGCTCGTTGCCAGCGACCAGCGCAAGACGAAGAACGGGATGAGCCCCGTCGGCAAGCCGCACACCACCGCGACGATCATTCACGCCGAGGTCCAGTTCGCCGATCCGAACAACCCCACCCTCGAAGAGCAGTTCGTCTCCGAGCGCCGCTACGACTCCCCGAAGCGGCCCGAAACCGGACCCAACTACTCCATCGACTCCAAGGGCAGCACCCTGCCGGTCATCGCGATCCCTTCTTCGAAGGGCGACGGCACCTACGACCGGGACGAGTCCGGCCAGGAGCTCGCGCAGGGCCTCGACGTCACGCTCGTGCTGCGCACCTACAAGCCGAAGAACTTCAACAACCGAGGCCTGGCCCTCGAGCAGGTGATCGTCCACGAGGCGCCGCGCTACTACAAGGCCGGCGGCATCGACCAGGCTGAGCTGGCTGCGCGTGGCATCGTGCTCAACGGCACGCCGCGTCCCGTTCAGGCCACTCCTGCCAGCGCTGCCCCTGCCGCCGCCGCCCCGGTGGCGACCGAGGTCGAGGACGGCCTGTCCTTCCCGGCCCCCCAACCGGCGTCCGCACCTGTGGCCGTGGCTGCGCCCGCCGCTGCTGCTCCTGTTCCGGTTGCTGTTGCGGCCGCAGCTCCGGCTCCTGCCCAGCAGGAGACCCTGGAGCAGAAGCTCGCGCGCCTTGAGGCCGAGAACGCCTCCCTCAAGGACGCCGGTTCGGCCGTGGGCGCGCCCGTGGCCACCGACCCCTGGAACGGCTCCAGCCCGGCCCAGCAGGCGGGGATCACCTACCAGGGCTGATCCACGCTGACCATCGATGAGACCCCCGTACTCGCATCCGTGCAGTACGGGGGTCCTGTCCTTCTCTTCCCCTCCTGACGCCTCCGACCGAAAGCGTGCGTCCCACGATGACTCCAGCCGACCCCCATGCCTGGTTCCCGCAGTTCTACGGCAACCCCGCGATCCGCACTCTCGCCAGTGCCTGTCGGTGGACCATCTCCGGACGGATCGGGGAAGAGGCCCCCGACGGTCCCACCAAGCCGCCGAAGCGCAAGGCCCCGATCGACGTACGGCACCTGCTCGCCGGCTGCACGTCCAGCTGCAAGCACGCCAGCCCACTGCGCGGAGCCTTCGCCCTGGACGAGACCTGCCTGCTCACCCTCGACGAACTCACCGCGGCGATACCGAACGCCGCGAACACCGCCTTCTACCTCCAGGCCCAGACTGACGGGCTGCTCGTCCTCGACATCGAGGCCGACTGCCCGCCAGGAGTGGCCACAGACCTGCTGCGGCTGCCGGGCATC
Source organism: Streptomyces chengmaiensis (assembly GCF_029846775.1). Lineage (NCBI taxonomy): Bacteria > Bacillati > Actinomycetota > Actinomycetes > Kitasatosporales > Streptomycetaceae > Streptomyces > Streptomyces chengmaiensis. Next base: position 63,300 of record NZ_JARWBG010000029.1, on the reverse strand, counting down.
CTCTACTCGGAGCTGTCGATGTCCGGCCAGGGCTTCCATCTCGTCATGCCGCTGCCGAAGAACTTCCACGACTTCCCCGTAGCCGCTGGCAAGCGCGTCCTGCGTGAGGAACACGGCTGGTACGAGCTGCTCCTGGACCACTGGTCGACCTTCACCCGCAAGCCGGTGCCCGATCGCATCGTCGCTCACGTCAACACAGCAACCAGTGTGCCGGCCTTCGCCTCCATCGAGGACGTCTACGCGCAGCTGGCCGTGAACGCCAGCGAGAGCTCCGGTGCTTCAGCATCGGCGGTCGACACCGCCGATGACATGCCCGACATCCCGTACTCGCAGGCGATCGTCGAGCAGGCCGTGGCCAGTGCACGCCATCAGCTGCGGGATCCCGGCGACTTCAACCACGACATGTCCCGCTGGGAGTTCTCGGTTCTCGCCTCGCTCTACGGCTGGATGCGGACGCAGTTGCGCGCCTACAGCGCCCTCGGCGTCGAGTACTCGACGGGCGACACCGCGTGGTTGCTCTACAAGGCGGCGGTCGATGTCATCCCTGCGCGCCCCAAACACAGCGAGCGGCGCAACGGCCGGCCCTTCCTCCTCGACCGGGCGGCTGCGCTCGTGGCCGACCGCGAGGCCCGTTCCTCGTCGACCAACTGACGCTCTGTGCCTGTGCCTGTGCCTGTTCCTGCTGCTGCTTCTGCTCCTGGTTCATCTGCTGCCTCCGGCAGCGGGTGGGGTGGGTGACCGGTGCTGCGGCGCGGCCGAGCACAGGTGGAGGACAGTGCTGGATCGCGCGGAGCGCGATCGGGTGGCGATGTGCAGCGGGGCTCCATCGCCACCCATGGCGGGGGTGCAGGTCTCCGCCAGGCTCCGACGGCGCAGCCCGCGCCACAGGACCGTTCACGGCCTATGCAGCCTCGGCGACGCCGAGAGCAGCAGCGCCGTCCTCCGACATCTCTTGTCCCTCTCTTCCTTGCCCACGCACAGAAAAGACGTCGACATGAAGTTCAACGACACCCTGACGACCCTCATCAAGCAGTCCCTTGAGGTCGGCGCGACGCCCGCTCTCATGGGCGAACCCGGCATCGGCAAGTCCAGCTTCGTCGAGGACCTGGCCTACTCCATGGGCACGCAGGCATTCACGCTGCCGTGCAACCAGCTCGCCGACAAGGCCGACCTCACCGGTGCGCGCCTGGTGCCGTACACCAAGGACGACGGCACGCAGAGCTACAAGCAGGTCTTCTACCCGCACCAGGTGATCCAGGAGTGCATCGACTACGCCGAGAAGAACCCGCGCGAGTGGCCGATCCTCTTCCTCGACGAGATCAACCGCACCACCTCCGACGTCACCTCCGGCGCGCTGACCCTGGTCACGCTGCGCCGCATGGGGTACGTCGAGCTGCCCAAGAACGTCCGCATCGTCGTGGCCGGCAACGACAGGGGCAACGTCACCTCGCTCGACGAGGCAAGCCTGTCCCGCTTCGCGATCTTTCACGTCGAGCCCGACGCCGCCACCCTCATGTCCGTCCTCGGCGACAACATCAACCCCTGGGTGAAGACGGTGCTCACGCAGTACCCAGGGCTCATCTTCCAGAAGTCGACGCCCGAGGCCATCGTCGCCGACGGCCAGGACGACGACGACAACGGCAACGTCACGATGGCCGATCTGTTCGACGGCGGCGAGGAGATGAACCAGCTCACCACGCCGCGCACCATCGACAACCTGTCGAAGTGGCTCAACGCGGCCGACCCGCAGCAGCTGGCGCAGTACCTGGCCACCCCGATCCAGATCGGCGACCGCGAGACCTCACTTCTGAACGAGGCCATCGAGGCCTACGTCGGGGACACCATGTTCACCACGCAGCTCGTGGCCACCATCGCCCAGGACCTGGCGAACAACGTCGGCGGCGTGCAGCAGAACCGGGTGAACGTCCCGAAGCCGAACTGCTACCAGAGCCTGAAGGCCGCAGCGACCATGACCGACATGGCCGCGGTCATCGTGACGCTGACCGACAACGAGAAGTCCGGGTCGCTGCTGTACGCGCTCAAGGAGAGCAAGGACAACGCCCGCCTCATCGAGCAGCTGGCCCAGGCCATCACCCAGATCGAGCCGGAGCACACGCGCACACTCATCGAGATGGTGACCAGCCAGCAGATCGACCGCCAGAACCTCGAGGCCTTCATGGAGATCGACGCTCCGATCGTCAACCAGGCCAAGCCGGTCCTCTCGGCCTTCCTCTGATCGCTCGCTCACCGGTGGTGGGGACTGCGGCGGGCTGCCGTCCTTGCTGCAACCCCCCACCGCCGGCGGCGCTCTGCCGCTGCCTTGTCCTCAGAAGGAGACCACGACCCATGACGATCACCGTCACGAACCAGAAGCCGGCCGTACTCGACGCACTGCACACCATCTCGTGCACCGGTGATTACGACCCGATGCCGGCGATCAGGCAGACCCTCATCGACCCGCTGCTGGAGCCGTTGAACCCCAACGCCCCGGCGAGCATCACCGACGCCCAGGGCGCTGATCTGACGGGGGACATCCCGGATCTGGTTCTGAGCTGCCTCGGCGACACGCTGAACGTGGCCAGCGAGCAGACCGTCAAGGAGCTGCTCGGGCAGACCCTGATCAATTTCGACCAAGGCACGCCGCTGCCGGTCGCAGAGCTCTTCGCCGTCCAGGCCGGGCAGCAGAACAAGATGCCCGCGCCCTCCCCGCGGGTGCTCTACACCGCGCAGGCTGATGTCCTCCCTGCCGCGAAGGCTCTGCTGGCGGGGACCGGCGACGAGAGCGCCTTCTTCGCCTCGATCGCCTACACCTTCAACCCCGACACCCTCGGGTTCTGGTTCCAGTCCTCCGCGGCCTTCGACGACTTCAAGATCTGGCTGGCCCAGCAGACTCAGACGATGGCCAGTGCGTTGCCGCCGGCCACCACCAAGCTGCTCAACGACTTCACGGCCCTGTCCCTGAAGGGGCTCACCGAGTCGCTGCTGGTGCGCAAGGACGACTCTGACGCCAACGATGAGCACTCCTTCGCCCGCGTGCTCGTGCACATGCTCATGAACTACGTCGAGCAGCAGCGGGCCCAGGCCAGCCAGCAGAACACCGCCCTGGACACCGGCGTCCTGCCGTTCACGGTCGGGGAGCTGTTCTGCCCGCGCTCCCTCGTCCTGGTCAACGTCGAGGCCCATGCCCGGGCCACCGCGGCGAAGATCACGGGGGAGTGGAACCTCGTCAACCAGTCGCTGGCCTCGCCGGTGAAGGTCGTCTCGAACGCGTCGCTGTCCAAGCTCACCTCGCTGCCGCGGGCCGCAGCCCGGGCCGCCGCCATGGGCGCCAAACAGCAGTCGGGTCAACCCGGCAGCCGTAGCGCCCAGGTGGCGTTCCGCAAGCAGCCGCCGAGCAAGCTCGACCTGTTCAAGGACATCACCCGCGTGCTGCGCCGGATGGGCAAGGTCAACAAGTCGCAGAACATCTTCCGCACGACGAGCGCGACCTTCCTCAAGGCCAACCGCCGGAACCCGGACGACTTCAACAAGCCCGGCCGGATCACCTCGGTGCAGTACATGCCCGACCTGCACATCTACATCGACACCTCCGGTTCGATCTCCGAGGAGAACTACCAGGAGGCGGTCATGATGCTCATCCGGATCGCCAAGAAGCTCAACATCAACCTGTACTTCAACTCGTTCAGCCACTTCCTGTCCCAGGAGGTGATGCTGCGCACGGAGAACAAGTCGACGGCTCAGATCTGGAAGGAGTTCCGCAGGATCCCGAAGGTGTCGGGCGGAACCGAGTACACGCAGATCTGGCGGTACATCAACGCCAGCCGCGTGCGCCAGCGCAGGCTCTCGCTCATGGTCACCGACTTCGACTGGCTGCCGCCGTCCACGCGCCAGGACCACCCGAAGAACCTGTACTACGCACCGTGCTCCGCCATGGACTGGCCGTACATGGTGGACCTGGCAAAACGCTACGCCGACTCGATGCAGCACATCGATCCGAGCATCCGGCAGAGGCTCCTCGGCATGGTCGTCTGACCCTGCTGCCCCAAGAACCGCCAAGAGCGGTGCCGTGCAACCCACTCCCCTGGCCGGCATCGCTCTTGGCGACCCCTGACTTTCTCTCTCGTCCATCCAATCCCTACTCGGCCGCACCAAAGGAACCCCTGATGCGAATCCCCACGGATGTGCTCGCGGTTCTGTCAGACCGCACCAAGATTGACGGCCATCGCATGGCGCTCGTCGGCCCCCGCTTGACTCCCGCCCTGCACCAGCGCGTCAACGAGGTCCTCGAAGCGGCCGGCGGTCGATGGCCGAAGACCGAGGGTGCGCACCTCTTTCCCGTCCACGCCGCCGAGGCGCTCGCCCCAGTGCTCGCCACTGGTGAAGTCGTGACCCTGGGGGAGAAACGCACCCTCGCTCAGTACTTCCCCACACCCGACCCCGTTGTCGGCCGGCTCATCGCTCTGACTGACCTTGAACTCGGCATGACGGTGCTGGAACCATCTGCTGGCTCCGGTGCCATAGCCACAGCCGCAGCAGCCCGCGGTGCGATCGTGGACTGCATCGAACGGGACCCCGGATACGCCACCGTCCTGTCCGATACGCATGTGGCGCGCCGGGTGCAGGTCGCTGACTTCCTCACCATCCCTGCCGAACCTCGCTTCGACCGGGTGCTGATGAACCCACCGTTCACCCGTGGCACCGACATGGCCCACGTCACCCACGCCCTACGGTTCCTGAAGCCGAATGGGCTGCTGGTGTCGGTCATGTCGTGGACCGTCACTGAACAGACCGGCAGCACCACAGCCTTCCGAAAGCTCGTGGAACAGCGCGGTGGTCTCGTCGAAGCACTTCCGGCCCGGGCGTTCTCGCAGTCCGGGACGACCGTCGACACCGTCCTCGTCACCATTCCTGCCACCCGTCCAGCCGACGCGCAGCCCACGATCTGGCCCGTGCGCGACCTCTCTGCGCAGGACGTGGAGGAACTCGGAAACCCGGCCGATATCGCTGCGGAGATCGTCGCTGATCTTCGCAAGGCGGTCGCCGCTTTCGAAGAGGTTGCCGCCGCGCTCACCAAGCCCTGCGCCCACCACCGTGCCAGGCGATACCGAGGTCAGCTGACCATGCCACTCCTCGAAAACCGTCAAGAGCAGTGCCGCCTTTGACGACCCCTGACTTTCCCTCTCACTCATCCATATCCCTGCTCGGGACACCGTGGCGCGTCCACCCAGCGCGCCACCATGCCGAGCGACCCGCACCGAAGGAGGACCCGGTGGGTCTCAGCAACTTCACACCCGGCGGCTCCGACGACGACAAGGGCAACGGCGGTGGCGGCAGCTTTCCTCCGCAGTTCCCGTCTGTGGCCTTGCCGTCCAGCGGTGGCAGCGCCGATGACGTCAATGAGCTCCTCGTCGACTACAACGAGAAGTTCAAGAACGCCGATCCGACCATGTTCCGTGACACGCTCATCGGGCAGGTCCTCTCGGTCATCATCAGCAAGACCAAGCCCAACGCTCTGCTGGTCGGTTCCGCCGGTGTCGGCAAGACGAAGATCGTCGAGGACATTGCACGGCGCATCGCGCTCGGCGACGCCCTCATTCCCGACCAGCTCAAGGACTACACGATCTACGAGCTGCCCATCACCAACATCATCGCCGGGACCGGCATAGTCGGCTCGCTGGAGGAGAAGGTCAAGGCGATCGTCGAGTTCGCCTCGGACCCCAGGAACAAGGCCATCCTGTTCATGGACGAGATCCACCAGATCACCGGAGGGTCCGGCAGCCATGGCGACGCCGTCGGCCGCAAGATCTCGCAGATCCTCAAGCCGGCCCTGGCCCGCGGCGACATGTCCGTCATCGGTGCGACCACCAGCACGGAGTCTCGTGCCTTCGATGAGGACCCGGCCTTCGCCCGCCGTTTCACCCGGCTCATCGTCGACGAGCTGAGCGTGGAGCAGACGCTGGCCGTGATGACCACGGTCCGGCCCGGCCTGATGGCGCACTACCGTCACCAGATCGGGGTCTCCGACGACGTCCTGACCTCGGTGGTGCAGATCGCCGAAGCGAACTCCCGGGCTGGCCAGCACCGTCCGGACAACGCCATCACGCTGCTCGACCGGGCGATGGCTGACCGGGTCCTGGAGCAGAAGAAGCTCATCGTCCAGGCCGAGCTCGCCGGCGACACGGTACTCGCGCAGGCCTTGCGGTCCATCCCGCAGGTGCCGCTGACGAGCACCCGTGTGCTCGATGTGGCCAAGCGCCTGATGACCGGGAACGCCCAGCGCAAGGACCTCGACGTCGCCGCGCTGAGCGCCACGCTCACCAGCCGCCTGCAGGGCCAGGACGACGTGCTCGCCAAGCTCACGGACCGTCTGGCCCGCGAAGAGCTCGACCTGTTCCCGACGAAGACGCCCACGACGTGGCTGTTCGCCGGGGCCTCGGGTGTGGGTAAGACCGAGGCGGTCAAGATCATCGCTGAGGAGACGACCGGCACCGAGCCGATCATCCTCAACATGACCGAATTCCACAGCGAGTGGTCGACGTCGAAGATCATCGGCGCACCTCCCGGCTATGTCGGATCGGACTCCAACCAGGAGCTCCCGTTCGACACGCTGGAGTCCAATCCCCACCGGGTGATCCTGCTCGACGAGTTTGAGAAGGCTGACAAGGCCGTGCAGCGCCTGTTCCTCTCGGCGTTCGATGAGGGCTACATCCGCAATGCCCACGGCAAGATGCTGGACTTCTCCAAGGCCCTGGTCATCTGCACGACCAACGCCGCCCGTGATTCGCTCGACGGCAAGATGATCGGCTTCGGCAACAACCCGAAGACCATCTCGAACCAGAGCCTCAACAAGGCACTGGAGCAGTTCTTCGACGCCGAGCTGCTGGGCCGGTTCTCACTGGTCGTGGGGTTCAATCCCATCGACCGGCAGATCTACCGGCAGATCATGGCCGCCGACTACGAGCGGCAGCGTGAACGGATCGTCGAGGCCAAGCCGCGGCTGGCCCAGGCGCTGCCCGCGTCGATGCCCGACGACGAGCTGCGCGCCATCGAAGAGACCACCTACGTGGACTCCCAGGGTGCGCGGCCGGCGCGCAAGGCTGTTCGCACCTGGATCGAGGACTACCTGCTCGCTGCCCAGACCGGCGGCACAGCCTCGGCATCCCCCTCGGATGACTGAGCAGCCGTCCACATCGCACCGAGCGCTCCTGTTCCGGAACCTCCGGAACAGGAGCGCTCGGCGTACCTCACCCCCACGCCCTCATTGCTCAGAAAGGGGGACAGCCATGTCCACCATGCTCCCCGAACCTCTGCTCCAAGAGCACCGAAAGCGAGCCATGGAGCTCTCTGCCGCGGCCCGAGCGAACCTCGCCACCCATGTCCGGAGCGCCGATGAACTCCGCGAACTGGGCCTCATGCTCGGCCTGGTCGAGGTCGATCCCGCAGGATCCCTCGTCACGGCCTGTCCCTGGGATCTCGATGCCGGCGATGCTGCCGTCGATGGAAGCGGCCGGCGCTCGGAGTCGACCTCGAGGTGAGGTGAGCTGCCGCTGATGAACGACCGCGCGCCTGGGTAGCGCGCGGTGTCCGGGGCGTGGCTTCGCCACGTACCCCGGACTCAGGGGCCTAACGGCCCCTGACGGGTGGGTTGAGAGGAACACGGGCGGGGCTCGTCGGCTGACGAGAGCCCCGCCCGTGTTCGTACCTGCGCCCATGCCCCAGCCCTGTCGCCGCGCTCTTCGCTCGCTTTCGAGCATTCGACTGACTATTCACCTCTTGTCATAGTTGCTGTGCGACGCTATTCATTCTTTCTCTCAATCCGCCTCTCGACCCATTGGAGAAAGGCAACGACATGCCTGTCCTGCTTGATGACCTCGACCTCTCGGCCGATGCCGTTGCTCAGAAGGCCGTCGACCCGAAGTTCTTCTCCTCGAAGCTCACCGGCAACGGCAAGAAGATCGGCCTGCTCAACGAGTCCCTGCTGCCGATCAACACTGCCACCAACACCGCCTACGCCATGGCCACCGACATCGAGGTCAAGCAGAGCTCGACGCAGCACGACATCACCACGACGTCGATCCCGCTCGCGCCGATCACGCGCCGCGCCCTGAACGCCGGCGGGTCCTTCACCCTGCCGAGCCCGCACGCCGACGACCGCTTCGCTGTCGACACCGCGTCCAGCCGATTCGACGACTGGGACGTCGTCTTCGACATGACCCCGCAGGCCCTCGTGTTCTACGAGGACAAGTCCGGCGACAAGTCCACGCGCGACCTCGTCATCCAGTACCGGATGGAGCTGTACTTCTTCAAGAAGGGGCTGCCAGAGCCGGAGTACGCGACCGCCGTCCCGCGCTCGGCCGGCTACGGCAACCACGCCGCCGCCGTCTTCCTGCAGTGGGACACCAGCCCGCTGGAGAACGCCCGTGACTACGTCCAGGACGTGCTCACACCCGCCGGCCTGACGGCCTCCAACCTCGGCGATGAGTTCGACGAGTGGATGCGCCAGTACTCGATCTACGAGCGCATCACGCGCCTGGCCCAGATCTGGGACTCCGAGGCGATCGCCGACGAGGTCTGCCGCTACATCCAGGACATGCCCGCGGGCCCGACGGAGCAGCAGCTGAACATGCTCGCCGTCCAGCTGCGCTACCTGGAGAACTACAACGTCCCGCTGGAGGCCTACCGCCAGATCCACAAGCAGCTGGATGCGACCTTCTCCGGCCAGATCGCCACGAAGCTGTCGAAGCAGAACCTCAGCCTGCTGATGAACCACACGCTCGACCACCTGGAGCAGATGAAGCCTCAGCTGATCGTGCCTGCGCAGCCGGCCACGCCTCCGAATCTGCCGCCCCACCTGTCCAAGCAGCAACTCGACGCGCTCACCACGCACGAGCCGCTGGTGATGACGCAGGCGGGAGCCGGCACCGGCAAGTCGACCGTGATCCTCGAACGGATCAAGTACCTCGAAGCCTGCGGCGTCCCCGCCTCGGACATCACGGTGCTCTCGTTCACCAACGCCGCAGCCGACAACATTACGGAGAAGAACCCGGACGTCGGCTCGATGACGATCGCCAAGATGATCATCGACATCTACTCGATGAACCACCCGAGGCACAAGGTCTCGGCGATCGACACCATCATCAACTCGATCGACATCTTCTACCCGAACAGCCAGTTCGCGGCGACGTTCCGCCACCGCCTGCTGGAGGTCGACCAGAACAGGACCGCTGCCTTCACGGCCCTGAACACCTTCGTCGAGAGTCACTTCGACGAGGTGATCGCCCTGCTCGACCGCATCGAGCAGACGTCGCTGGAGCTGCAGATCATCATCTGCTACCAGAAGATCGACGACATGGCCGAGCCGGCCCACGTGCAGTCGAAGTACCTCATCATCGACGAGGTGCAGGACAACAGCGTGTTTGAGTTCATCTACGTGCTGAAGTACATCACCAAGCACGCTCAGTCCCTGTTCATCGTCGGCGATGCCTCACAGACGCTGTACGAGTTCCGCTCAGCGAACCCGCGCGCGCTCAACACGCTGGAGGGCTCGGGGGTCTTCGCGACCTTCAAGCTCACGACGAACTACCGGAGCAACCAGGAGATCCTGGACTTCGCGAACGTCGTGCTCGGCGGGCTGGAGACCAACCAGTTCGCCAACATCCAGCTGCAGGCGAACTCGCTCGCAGTGCCTACGGCGGACTCGTTCCAGGAGAAGGTCACCCTGGAGTACCACGAGGTGGCCAGACTCACCGGGTTCGTCACCCAGGACCTGCAGGCGATCGTGCGCAACACGGTCATCCCCGACTACGTGGACAAGTGCCTGGACCGGGGCGAGCAGGTGGCCTTCCTGGCCTACTCGCGCCGCGAGGTGTCCTTGATCCAGGATGTGCTCGAAAAGCGCTACCCGGACCGCCACATCGCCTCTCTGGTCAGCGATCGCGTCTACGCCACGGACATCTTCTCGAAGTACATCAAGTTCTTCTGGAACGACGTCCTGCAGGCACCGCCGGCCAACGCCGCGTTCGTGGTCTCCCAGGGGATCAAGGACAACATGGACAAGCTGACAAAGAACGCTGCCAACGCCAGCGTTGAGAAGGCGATCCTGCGCACGATCTCCGAGTGGTGGATCGAGAACAGCGCGACCATCAACGGCTGGGTCACGCTCTGCCACCAGGGCACGCTCACGCACAAGGCGTTCTTCGATCGGCTGCGCGACAACCTGCTCTCCTTCGAGATCCAGCGGAACCAGCAGAAGCTGAACATCAACAAGCAGAAGAACCAGCAGCGCAAGCGGAAGAACCTCGAGTCCAAGGCCGACCTGGTCGTTTCGACGATCCACGGTGCCAAGGGTCTCGAATTCGACAACGCTGTCGTCCTCTACAGGGAGGACACGAAGATGACCCAGGACGTCAAGCGGATGTTCTACGTCGCCTTCACCCGTGCCATGAAGAGCCAGTACGTACTCGGCTACGGCACCGTGAAGAACCCGCCGATCCAGAGCAGTTACGAGCAGATCGTGACGGCTCTGACCGAGCGCGACAAGAAGAACGCCGCTCGCGCCCTCGGCATCGATCCGGACCTCCTGGACGACAACGACAGCGCTGCTCCCGGCAGCGCCGACGATCGCTCTGCGGTCACTGCGGCCGTCTGACCAACCGCCGCCACCCCATGCCGCAGGGGCGGGTGTTCTCGACGAACGAGACACCCGCCCCTGCGGTCTTCCGCATTTCACACACCTGAATGACCCAGGGCGCCCGGCACGAAGGCGTACGACGAACCGCTCGCCGAGAGGCGCGCCGAAGCCTGGCACTACCTCGACCGATGGCCATCCACGGCGAGGTCCTCTTCGCCATCAACGCCCTGGCAGAACGCCAGGCGCAGCAAGCCGCACCCGCCACGCCGCCCTCCCGCACGGCGATCTCGCTAGGCGCAACGGCGGTGTTTGAGCAGCGCCGGGCCCTGCTTCCCGCCACCCGCCTCCACCACCTCTTCCCGCCGAAGAACAGGAATCCACCCATGGACCTTCCCGGCCTGGAACTGAAGATCCGCATGACGCTCGTGGCCGGCCCGGACATGCGTGTCTTCGTCCCCGTGCGGCTGTACTACACGGACTCCGACCCGTACGCGGTGCAGTTCTCCTTTGACGTCACGCCCGACGAGGTGGTCCGGTGGACGTTCGCCCGGGACCTGCTCGACCAGGGCCTCATCGCACCCGCTGGCATTGGCGACGTGAAGATCACTCCGATCGGCCCTCACCGAAGCCGCTGCCTCGGCATCGAACTGGAATCCCCCGGCGGATACGCTCGCCTTGAAGCACCGGCAGCTTCCGTCAAGGCATGGCTCGCCAAGACCTTCGGGGTCGTCCCCGCAGGCCGGGAGTCTGAATCCGTCGACATCGACAGCTTCCTCGACAAGCTTCGGAGCCACTGAACCACGCGCCGCCCCGCACGCCCACAACGGGCCCAGCGCAAGAAGATCCGCGCCGCCATGTCACACCAGCGGCGCGCAGCACACCTCTGCACAGGCCCCGTCTGCCCACGTCCCAGACAAGGAGCAAACCTGTGGCCACGTACTGAACAAGACCTCGGACATCAGCCTGGAGAAGGTCGTCGGCACTGCGCCCGAGCTCACCGACATGTAGGGGCACCGATGAAAGTGGCGTCGCCCACCGACGAAACAGCACCAGACCAACAAAGGGCAGGAAACAATGGACGAGCCCCCGCTTCCGGAAGGACGTGACCGTGCATCACGACCGCTACGCCTTCAACGAGGCCCTGAATCACGAGGCCGCTCTGGTTCTGGTTTCCGACGGGTGCACCCCTGCCACATATGACTCCATACACGCCGTAGCATCGCTGGGCTTCGCGCTGGGCCTGGATCCGAAGGTGACTCCGGACAACCCGCGGCTCCTCGTCCTGATCCTTGAACCTGCCCTCCTCACCGCTGAGGAGATCGCCAGCGCCGCGCCCAGCACCGAAGCCCGAGAACGTGTGTTGGTAGAACGAGCCAGGCGGCTGGGTGCTCAGAGGACCGAACTGCAGGCCGCCTGCACAGCGTCCCTCGCGACAGCCGGGTGGACGGTAGACGTGCAGAACGGCATTTTGACAGCCACTGCCCCTCGCGAAGCGGTACTCGCTGCTTTGTCCGCCGTACACGGAAACTAGGCACGACTTCTTCCGGTCAGAGCTCCAACGAGCGCTGTCGTAACGGGAAGAGGTCTTCTTCGGTGAGGGGATCAGCGACCGGCAAGGTGGCCATCACCGAAGGCTGATGAATTCTGTCGGTGTCCCATGTACAAGGACGCCGAGACCAGCCTCCGCAAGAGCGACCGCCTCGGCGACCGCGCCGCCGTCTACCTCCTGGTCGACCGCTCCTACTTGATGAAGAACTACTTCACCGACGGCACCGTCCAGCGGTTGAGCGACAACCAGATCCTCAGCCTGTCGGCACACCTAGACGACGGCAAGGTCCTGGTCGGCGCCGCTTCTTCTCCAGCGGAATGCACACCCTCGCGCGAGGCGGCCTGTTCCGCCGCTCCCAGACCTTCGTCGACGTCGCACTCGGCGCCCACCAGGGCCGCATCGCCGAGCTGCACAGCGGGCTTCCGATCCGCTGAGTGCCGCTGCCCCGCCGCCATCTTCACCCACATACTCCCGCGAAAGCGAGAAGTCTTCATGCCCGCATCCACGATCGTCGCCTCCGGCGGGGAGTTCCGCCTCTACGGGGACTCCGTGCAGACCTTCGCTGATCTGCCCGTGGCCACCTACACGATCTCCTTCTCCCAGGTGGCCGGCTACAGCCTGCGCCAGACGGAGCCGCTGGCATCCGCCACAGAGACCGTCTACGGCAGCCACGCCTCCCGTGTACAGCGGATCGTCACCGGCTACTCCGCTATGGACCGTTCGCTCGGCGTCATCCTCTCTGGCGACAAGGGCATGGGTAAGAGCCTCATGCTCCGCCTGCTCGCCGAGCGGATGCGCGAGGAACACCACCTACCCACCGTGCTCGTGCAGCACGATACGCCGGGGCTGGCCGCTTTCCTCGACGAGCTTGGCGAAGTCGTCGTTGTCTTCGACGAGTTCGAGAAGATCTTCTCCAACGAGGACGACGAGTCGCAGAACCAGTTCCTGAGTCTGTTCGATGGGCTGAGCACGACGAAGCGCCTCTACGTCCTGTCGGTCAACGAGCTGCACCGCGTCAACGACTACATGCTCAACCGCCCCGGCCGCTTCCACTACCACATGCGCTTTTCCTACCCCGAGCCCGAGACGGTGGCCACCTTACCTGCATGACCAGGTGCCCGGAGTAGCCGAGAAGCAGGTGGCCGAGATCGTCGACTTCTCCCGGAAGTATGACATCAACTTCGACCACTTGCGGGCGATCGCCTTCGAGTTGCGCCTGGGCGAGTCGTTCGCTGAGGTGATCGGGGACCTGAACATCAAGCGGAGTGAGCACGCCGGCTCGCGGATCGAGGCCCACATCACCTGGAAGAACGGCGACACCGACGTCTTCGATGGCCGTGTCGATCTGTTCAACAGCGACAGCCTGCAGACCATCAACGACTGGGACACCAGCACCGGGCTGCAGTTCCGCATGCGCGACGCCGTCCCGTCCGAGGACGGGTACCAGCTCCCGGATGGTGCCTTCACGCTCACCGACCTCCGTGACGAGGACGACAGGTCACCCGACGACGAGAAGGACCTGCGTGCCGCCGCGGTGATCCTGCGCCGTCCCCCGAAGTACTCCATCGACTTCTGAGGACGCCCCCCATCCGAACCGCCGAGGAGCCACTCCGGTCTCCTCGGCGGTTCGCTGTCCGGCTCACGCGTTCCTGTACAGAAAGCAGCCTTCGACCATGCCCACGTACCGCATCGTCTCCGAGCCCGACCCCGGCGCAGAGCATCGTGAGCCCCGAAGGGCCAACCTTTGCCTCGGCAAGGCCCGTCTCGTCACGCTCATCGACTCCGGGGACCTGTTCTGGGCGACCAGGCGTGAGCTGATCTCCTTCAGCAACAACCTGCACTGAGCGCCATGCTGCCTGCCCCGACTGTGCTGCTCGCCTGCCTGGCCGTTGCCGCGCTCGGCATCCTGTGCCTCGCCGCCGGCGTTGGCCGTAAGCGGCGCTGGCGTGATCCCACCCGGCTCTTCAGCTGGCCCCAGAAGCAGCAGCTCATCCGCCAGGCCAACGGCCGGTGCGAGCACAAACCGCCCCTCTGGTTCCGGTGCCCGGCACCGGGAACCGAGGCCGATCACATACGCCCCTGGAGCCGCGGCGGGGCGACTGAGCTGTGGAACGGCGAGCTGCTCTGCCGCCGGCACAACCGGCGGAAGTCCAACCGCGTACCGAGCCCCCTCTACCGCTGGCGTCTCGCGCGCCGGCGCAAGAAGTACTGACCACCCGGACCACATCAGGAGCAAACTCATGGCCTCGGACGACCCGCACGCAGGGAAGCATCAGGTGAGCCGCGCGGAAACCTCACGTCGAGGCAGCCGGCCGGGTCGTGCGGGCATCAGAGATGTTGCCGCCGCCGCCGGGGTCTCCATCACGACCGTCTCCGACGCCCTCAACGGCAAGGGCCGGCTCCCGGACGCCACCCGACGCCATGTCCGCGAGGTCGCCGACCGGCTGGGCTATCGCCCGTCGGCCGCGGCCCGAACCCTCCGTACCGGCAAGTCCGGTCTCATCGGCCTGACGGTGACGACGTACGGTGATGAACCTTTCACCTTCACCGAGTTCGCGTACTTCGCCGAGATGGCGCGGGCCGCCACCTCGGCCGCGCTCGCCCGCGGCTACGCGCTGGTCATCCTCCCGGCGACCTCGCGCCACGACGTGTGGTCGAACGTCGCGCTGGACGGGACCGTGGTGATCGACCCGTCCGACCAGGACCCGGTCGTCAGCGAACTGGTCCGGCTGGGACTGCCGGTGGTCTCCGACGGCCGCCCGGCCGGATCGCTGCCGGTCACGGCCTGGGTCGACAACGACCACGAGGCCGCCGTACTCGGCATCCTCGACCACCTGGCCGACGCCGGCGCCCGACGCATCGGCCTGTTGACGGGGACGTCGACCGACACCTACACGCACTTGTCGACCACCGCATACCTGCGCTGGTGCGAGCGGGTCGGCCAGGATCCGGTGTACGAGGCATACCCGGCGCACGACCCGTGCGCGGGCGCCGTCGCCGCCGACCGGTGCTCGCCCGCCCCGACCGCCCCGACGCCGTCTACGGCCTGTTCGACCCGAACGGCACCGACCTGCTCGCCGCCGCCCGGCGCTACGGACTGCGCGTACCGGACGACCTGCTGCTGGTCTGCTGCAGCGAGTCCACCGTGTACGCCAACACCGAGCCGCCCATCACCACGCTCTCCCTGAAGCCGCGCCGTATCGGCACGGCGGGGGTCCAACTCCTCATCGACGCTATCGAAGGGCTGGAGTCGGAGCAGACGGTCGAGCAGGTGATACCGACCGAGCTGATCGTGCGTACCTCGTCCCAGCGACGTGCGCCGCGCACGACAGTAAGCCCGCCGCGGTCGCCGGAGGAGGGGTAGGGCACGGGCGGTCACCGACAGGCCCAAGGCCCGCGCGAGCGGTGGCCCGCGGGCTGCCACCCGATCGCCCCGCGAGCGGTGGTGCGCGGGCGGCCGCCGGATGGTCCCTCAGCGAAGGCATCGACGGCTCCACCAGCGCGAAGACCTTCTTCCAGGAGCGCATCAGCGACGTCGTGAGCCGAGCCTCCAACGACGTGAGAGATCTCGCGCCCAGGAACGAGCAGGTACGTGACGCGGCCAACCTCATCGACAGCGCCGCGCTGCACTACCTCGAGAACCCCGGCGCGACCCTGCGCCAGGCGATCAAAACCAGCTGCGACCAGGACGTCGACGACCTCCTCGGCTGGATCCAGGACTGATCCGACCCACTAATTCCCCATCCTGAAGGAGCAGATCATCATGGGCGCGAGCATGCTCACCGCCACCATCGCCTTCCCGGCCGAAAGCACCGAACCGCCGAACTTCGACCGAGGCCGTCAGCTGCTCGAAGAGATCACAGACGTCTCGCTCTTCACCTTCGACGAGCCTGAGGCTGAACTGGAGGAGCTGCTGCCGGATCTGGACGGCGAGTCCGACCTCGTCGACGAGAACGGCGAAGTGCTCATCGAGTACGCCCGGTGTGCCGGTCTCGTCATCATCAACAACCTCGAAGAGGCCCTCGACTCCCGGGAGACGACATTCCTCACGGTCGCCGACTACAGAATCTACATCTCCGGCGGGCCCTCCAACGGCGACAACCCCACGAACGCGACCCAAGCGATCTGGGACGCCTACAAGCTGCCCGAGAGCGTGCTCCTCGCCATGGGCTTCATCCCGGACTACGAGCAGCCGCTCTCCCGCGCGAACGGTAGCGGGGATCACACGCCCCTCACTGACACCGACGTGGTCGACGCGATCGCGCTCGGCCTGGGCACCTCGCCGGAGTGGCCCGGCACGGACACCCTCAAGTGGATCGCCGAGGCCATCGGCAAGGTGCGTGACGAACCCGGCAACGCTGAGCCCGTCGAGTACCTCAAGCGCTGGTCAGAGCGGTACGGCTTCGACCCGCTGTCGAGCGAGTTCCTCTCGGCGTACATCAACGAAGGGGTCGACGAGGTCGACGAAGAGGAGATCGAGGGCTGACAGTGACCGGCACGACCCACGACCTGCAGCACCTGGTCAACCAGCTCAAGTACCACCTCGAAGAGGCCGGATACGAGACCACCCAGGCCGCCGTTGGAGGAGTTCGGCTACCTGAAGCGGACCAGGGAGCGCACCGGCAAGGGCATCTCCCGGCACGAGCAAGTCGTGTGAGATGACCCGGAGCTGCTTCAGGGCGAGCCACCAGCGCCTGAAGATCCGGCGCTCAAAGATAAAGACGGCAACCACAAAGAGAACTCTTCGGGTTTTGCCGCCCATTGCGGCAGCATGCCGACTGTGAGCCAGCGCGCCACGAAGGTCGCCAAAGGCCTCTGCGACAAGTAACCGCTGCACAGCTTCCACGGCGTTTGCTCGATGGCCACGCGCGCCATTCAGGCGGACTACGACGAACCGCGCATCACCCGTGCTCTCAAGGCCCTCGCCGAGGCGGGCAAGCCCGTGACGCTCGGCACCTTGCGGTAGGAGCTGGAAGGGCCGCCGACGTTCGAGCGACGCCCCCACTACGTCCACGGCCCGGCATCCAGCGGCCTCGCCGCCCGCAGAGCACCACTTCGGCTGGCCGGGCACCGTGCCCGTGGGCCGAGTGCAGGTGCACGCACGAGCCTCCGTGCGTAGCGGGCTGGATCGACACCGACGAGCAGGACCCGAGCTGGTGCCGACGGCCGACCCCGTACCCGGGACGGCCAGCCCGTCACCCACCAGACGACGCGTCAGTGTCCCAGCTGCCGCCCCGAGGCGGCCCAGGCCCTGGCCGACCCGGTGCTCCGCGCGGCCAGCAATTCTCGAAGTTTCGTAAGCGCAAGGAGCGCTGATATGTCCTTAGCCCAACCCACCGAGACGCGCTCCCCGACCTGGCGCGAGGAACTGACCCACGACCTGGCCGACGCCACAGAGAAGACGCGGGCGGCCTGGCTGTCGCAGCGCAGCGTCGTCGCTACCTACCTGCGGGCCGTCATGCCCCACTTGGAGGCGGCGTTCCACCGGGGCAGGCGCGGCCACCTGCGCGACCTGGGGATGATCCCGCCCTCGCTGACGCACCCGCTCACCGGCCGCGAGAAGCAGGTCATCGTCCGCGTGGCGCGTGGCATGTCCAACGTGAAGACCGGCGTGGACCTGTGCCTCTCCGAGGACACGATCAAGACCCACCTGAGGCGCATCTACAAGAAGACCGGCACGCACGACCGGGCCCACGCTGTCGCCCTCCTGCTGATCCGGGGCGACATCACGGCGGCCGACGTCCTGGAGCCCCTGGATGACGACCGTTGACACCCCTCTCTCGCACCGGGCGCCCGCAGACAGCACCGGACACCCGGTCCACCTCGTCGAAATCCGGCGGCCCGACGACGAGTACCCAGCCGCTGCGCCGGCGGGCATGGTGCGGCGGCTGCCAGTTCCACAGCGCCACTGTGAACGTCTGGCTCCCGGACGGCTCGTATCCCATCGAGGCGACCACGCTCACCGACACCGCGGAGTTCCAGGACTTCTCCTGGGGCCACGGGTACGAGCGCGAGATGCCGCTCGGCACCCCGCGAAGGAAGCGGCCGACGCCGTCCTCGCCACGCTCCCGGCCCAGGAGAAGCAGAGGGTGCTGGTCAGCTGAGTCCCGTACGGCAAGCCGGGGTCTCCGTTCCACGGAGGCCCCGGCTTCGTCATGCCGTCGTGCTCGCCGTCTCCCCACAACATCCCACCGCACGTCAGAGAAAGCGCAGCACACTCATCATGGCCAAGACGACCAACCCCTACGCCCACGCCTACACGGACTTCCTGGGCGAAACCGCCGAGCACCAGCTCGTGGTGCTCCACGATGACGGTCTCTACCGCCATCTGAGGATCCAGAAACCCGGCACGCGCACGTGGTCCTGGGACATCACCACCTGGCCGGGGCACCTGGCCACCTCCGGCGACATCGCCGACGGCTACATGTTCACCCGCGAACTGGACATGATCGGCTTCTTCGACATCTCCAAGTGGAACCGCGACTACTACTCCGACGGCGCGCCGAGCATCGACGTGCACTACTGGGCCGAGAAGCTCTGCGGCGGCCGTTCGCACGAGGTGAAGAAGTACGACCAGGATTGTGTTCCTGCGGCACGTCAAGGACAGCCTCGGCGAGCACGAGGAGCTCGGCAACGAAGCCCAGCACTTCCGCGAACAGCAGCTCATGCTCCTGCGCAAGCTGTACGAGCTGCGCGGCTTGGACGAAGCCGCCATGCAGGATCACCTCCAGGCGTACTGGAAGAAGGAATTCAGCGAAGCCGAACTCTGGGCAACCGACGACCTCTCGGACGAACAGTTCGAGAAGCTCGACGCCGAATTCGACTGGTCCGAACTCGCCGATGTGCCCATGGCCGAGCGATCGCCGGCCGAGCGCGTTGCCGAGATCCTCGACGAGGCCCGGCTGTACGCCGGGTCCGAGCACGAGGCGCGCGAGTGGCTGCACGAGAACTCCGAGGCCTTCGGCGGGGACACCTGGGAGTGGGACCTGCGCGACTACGACATCCACTTCCTGTTCACCTGCTACTGCATCGACCTGGCCGTGCGGTTCTACCACGAGTACCAGGCCCAGCAGGCTGCCCTACCGGAGTCCACGCGCCTCAGCAGCCGCGTCTTCGGCTTCCTGGTGCGCGGCTTCCGCGCGCTCGGCCGTCCGCGACGGCGGAGCAGCCACCCGACGACCGAGGTGGTGCAGTCATGAGCCGCCGTCCTGTCCAGGACCCCGTGATTGACGCAGCGCAGGGCGATGAGATCCACCCCGCCTTCGGCGTCGCGGTCGTGACGCGGAGGAGTGGCGGAGGTCGTTCGCTGTTCCAGTCCGACCTGCTCCACAACGAGACCATCTCGCTCTCAGTCCACGAGGCCATGCGCAAGCGCGACCTCAGCCACGACTGGGTACACCCGGGCCGAGAGCTCGTGGAGATTGAGATGAGCCTCGCCCAGTGGGGTTCGCTCGTGTCCTCCATGGGTCTCGGCAGCGGCGTGCCGGTGACCATCCGGCGTACCGAGCACGATCCCGCCGTGCCCGAGATCCCGCATCAGCCCTGCACCGCCGAGAGCCTGCGGGAGGTCCGCGAGGTCACCGACCGGATGTACGCCCGTGTCAAGGCCGCCACAGCGGTACTGCACGAGGCGATCCACGAGAAGAAGGGCGTGAGGGCCACCAAGGAAGCACTCAGCGCACTGGAGAACGCCGTCGCCGGTGCGGGCAGTAACGCCCAGTTCACCGTCGACTCGCTTGTGGAGTCTGGCGAGCAGGTCGTCGCCCAGGCCCGCGCCGACATCGAGGCCCACGTCCTGGAGGTTGTTCGGCTGACGGGTGCCGAGCCCTCCATCGAAACCTCGTCATTCGATGCCCCGGCGTTGCCGGGGCCCAGTAGCAGCCGAGGGGAGCCCACCGATGTCTGAACTCACCGTGCCTGACGGACTGTTCGACGCCGATTTCGTCGCCTCCGACGAGCACAGCCTGGCCGACCGCTTCGACTGGATCATCCAGGACGGCCAGATCATCCACGCTCCCGTCGTCGGCTGGACGTGGGCGTGCCGCAGGTGCGGCGAGGCCGGAACTCTGCCGGAGGACCCTGTTCGTCTCGCCTCCCTGCACGGAACACAGCACGCAGCTGGCCCGTTCGACACCCTCGTGCCGCTCCTGGTCGCCGTCGTGCGCAAGTTCCCTCCGACCACGCCGTCAAGCACGAGCTACCTCGCCGAACTGCTCGCCGAAGCACCGCCCGCCATGACCGTCCGGGAGTGGCTCGCCGCCCGGGGCCCTGTCCTTCTGGGAACAGAGGTCCACCTGGCTCTATGGCACATGGCGCGCCGCCGTACGGCGGAGGATCTCGTTCAGCGGTGGCGGCAGACGCGGGATGCCGCCGAGGCCGCGTGGGAAGAAGTCCTGGCCGACAAGATCCGCCGTCATCCGGCCTACCTGCACCCGGTGTACCCCATGGTGCCGTTTCTGGTACGGGTTTGGGCCGTGGACGGCAAGCGCGGGCCGTTCTGGGACGGCACGGGCGTCCGTCTCGTGGCCGAGGACGGCAGCGAGCTGTGCACCTTCGACCTCGGCGACAGCCCCGAGACGACTGCGGCCCTTGACGCCCTGACCGAACTCTGCCCGCCGCGCTGGGAGGAAGACGAGCGGGACACGCTGCTGTGAGACCGCACCCGCCGCCGGGTAGGGCGCGGCACCCATGCCGCGCCCCGCTCCTCATTCCCTGGCGGAGGACGACTTCGCCACTCTCGCCGGCTGGGCAGCAAGCATCAGCACTCACTTACCACACACCCGGAGCACACCGATGACCGAACGGACCAAGGTGTTCACCGCCGACATCGCCGAGCGCGCCGTGTGCGTCACCTGGCCTGACAACGACCGCGGCGGGGCCACGCCGCCACCGGACGGCTGGCAGGACCGAGCATGGGCGCAGGAGCCGACGTTGCATGAGATCGACGAAGGGTCGGTGTCCGGCTGCTCGATCCTGCGCTGGCGGGAGGACCCGCGCCCGGATCCCGAGTTGATTGAGGCGTCGCTGGCACTCGTCACCGGCAGGCCGCAAGCTGCCCCGCCTGCCGCCGCGCCGCCTGCGGACCGGCCTCTGCCCCCGCTGCTGATCGGTGCGCAGGTCGAGGCGTACGCCCTCGTGGTCCGCCGCCAGACCTGCGATGACCTTGCGGGGGAGCTCCGCAATGACGGTCAGGTTCTGGCCGCCGATCTCGTGGACGAGAACCGCGACTTCACCGAGATATCCCGCTCCCTGGCCGCCATCCCCGCCGCACCGAAGACGGAACACGGTGCCCACTGCCGCCCCTTCGACTGCCGGTGCGGCTGCGACCGGGCACAGAACTGCCTCGACTGCCACCGCTGCGTGTGCTGGCGCGGGAAGTGCTGCGCCCAGGTCGCCACCGACTACGCCCGCGCACGGGCCCGCAAGACCGCCCTGCGGGCACTCCTGGACGCCGTGGGCCCGGTGATGCTGACCGAGCTGCGGGAGACCGTCGCCGAGGCCGAGGAAGCCGCCCTGCGCGACACGATCGCCCGCCGGGTCCGCTTGCTCACGCCGGCCGACGGCCCCCGCTACACGCATGCCGTCTTCGCGGCCTATGACTCCAAGCTGGGCATGGGCCATGCCGACTACCGCCTCCACGACGTGGAGCTGCACGAAGACGAGAACAAGCACGAGGACGAGGACAAGCACGAGGACAAGCACGAGGACGAGGGCGGGCCTGCGACCGTCGACCTGGACGACGATGTCCTGTCCGCCGCGCTCGGCACTCTCGCCGGGCTACTGCGCCCCGACGAAGGCGCGGACCTCGCCGTCGACCTCACCGACTGACCCCGAACACCGAAACGGCGAGGCGCGCGTGGCCTAAGGAGGTCGCCCGAGGGCGCCTCGCCGCAGCGCTTCTGGCCCGCGCGCCACACGAACCATGCGCGCCCTGCACCCCTTTGCTTTCAGTACCCACTAGGAGAACCGCGCCATGTCCGCGATCACCACCACCCCAGCCCAGGTCGGCAATGGCAAAGCCGTGCACTACGTCCGCAAGGACGCGTTCCACTCCCACACCATCGGCTGCGGTCGACCAGTGTCCCGGGAGCTGACCGCCCAGGATGCCGCCGACCGCAAGGCGTGCGGCCCCTGCAAGCGCGCCGTGGAGGTCCTGGCTACCGAGCCGCCGGCCCTGACCGAGGCCCCCGCCGCCGACGCCGCCGAGCAGGCCCCGGCCGCCCCGGCGGAGGACGACCAGGCCGCCAAGGTCGCCGACATCGAGCGGCGCGTGCGCCCCCTGGATGCCGACACCGTCACGGCCGCGACCACGTTCGACCCGGAGCTGACCTACTACACGGACGGCACCCGGGTGGTCATGCGCGCCAAGGACACCGAGCGCACAGGCACCACGTTCGGCATGGCGGACGGCGCCGCCCCCTACGCCTACCAGGCCGTGCGCTGGGACGACGGTGGCGCCGACCTGGTCGCCCCCCACGTCCTTCACCGCGCCGACCAGAACGACCGGGCGCGCCGTCAGGAGCTGGTGACCGAGGTCGCCACCCGCACCCTCGTCATGGCCAGCCACATCACCGCCCACAGCTCCCAGTCGGTCGACTTGCCGGACGGCGAGCGCATCGCCTGGACGTTCCGCACCGGCCGCGGCGCCCGCGCCCGCTATCACTGGGTGTCCGCCCGCAACGTCCTCAGCCTGGGCGACGGCAGCGAGTACCGGTGGCAGGCCGAGCAGTCCGCCTGCCTCGCCCGCCGCACCGGCCTGGACGAGGCGCCGATGGCCGAGCACATCGCTGTGGTGACCGCCGAGCCCACCGAGGTCCTGGAGCGCATGCTGGCCGCCCTGGACCAGGACACCGTCCAGCTCAAGGAGGACGGCGCCGCCCGCTGGGCGGTCGTGCGCGGCGGCACTTTCCTGGGCACCGTCCACGACGAGGGCGCCCGCATGCGCCGCGGCCGTTACGCGGCCTGGGCCCCCTACGCCGAGCGCCGCGACGGCAAGGTCGGGTTCCACCACGACCTGGACGCCGCCAGGGACGCCGTGGCCCAGGCGTGGCCCGTGGAGGTCACCGAGATCGCCGGCGAACTGGGTGTGCCGGTCACCCAGGTGCTGGAGGTCGCCGAGCAGGTCGACCAGGAATGGAAGGCCCAGGGACGCCGCGCGGTCCTGCGCGCCCAGGCGTACGCGGGTACGGACAGCCGGGTGACCCAGGCCGCTGCCGCCGAGGTGCGCCGCCGCCTGGAGGTGCCGTTCCACGGCCCGGCCGACTACGACGGCCCGCGCGGCCTGTGCGGCTATGACGACCACACCGCGCCCCTGCTGTCCTCCGGCAAGCTCGCCGAGCACGACCGCCAGCAGGGCGTCATGTGGGGGTGCCCGGGGAGCTGCCGCCCCGGCCGTGGCAGCCGCGAGGAGCTGACCATGCGCGACACCACGGCCGTCTTCTACAACCCGCCGCGCCCCCGGGGCCTGGCCTGCCATGTCAAGGACGGCGACCTGGTGGTGGTCGACGGCCAGGCGATGGAGGTCAAGGGCCTCCAGGTGGACAAGAGCACCAACGCCCATGTGTGGCTGGTCCTGGATGGCATCAGCGCCGGACCGCTCCGCTTCACGCTCGAGGACCGGCTGGAGTACCGCCGTCGCGTGCGCCGCGTGGACGTGCCGTGCCGGGAGTGCCGCGTGTACGTGGTCATGGAGGTGGACGAGGCCGTGGACGGCGTCCCCAACACCCGCCTGTGCGGTCTGTGCGACCGCCCGCAGCCGGACGAGATGACCGAGGACCAGGCCCGCGCCCGCGTAGCCGGTACGTACCCGCACGCAGAGGCGTTCCAGGCCGAGCGCACCGAGCACGGCCGCCTGACCGGCTACACGTTCCGCGCCGGCCGCCTGCACTCCGCCCGGTACGGCTGGATCACCCCGGCCGGGACGTACGCCAAGGCCCTGGAGGCATACCGGTCGCAGGCCGCCGCCATGCTGCCCATGGCCGTCCGCGACGAGCAGGCCGCCCGCCCCTGACTCCTACCGGCCGGGACTGCCGACCTGGATGACGAGGTTCTGTCCGCGGCGCTCGTCGCGACCGTCCATCCATCAGGGCCCGTACCCCGGCTCCGCACCGTGCGGGGCTGGAGCACGGGTCTCCTGTTTCTCTTGCCCGTCCCGCCTCTCAGAGACGGAGTGATCCACCATTCGACGCCCTTATCGACTCGATTAGAACCGTCGTATGAGAGTCGATGACAAGCTATTCCCGACTGATTAGGCTGAAGCTATGACTCACAACAGCAACGCTCACGGCAACGGCGCTCCCGACGCCGCGCTCCCGAAGTTCTCCGTCAATGTCGTCCCGACCGACCAGCTCAGGCGAGAGGACCTCGGCACGATGCTGAACCTCTATCGCCGCGGCGAGATCACGCCGCTGATCTTCGGCGACGACAACAAGCCCGAGGCCGCGATCATCCCCTTCGCCGCGTTCGTGCGCCTCATGAAGTACGACCACGCGGCCCACGTCCACGCTGAGGCTGCTTTCCAGGCCGAACTCTCCCGCCGTATCCAGGAGTCCGACGCCTCCGGCGAGGCGAGCGTGACCATCGAAGAGCTCGCCGAGAGCCTCGGCCCGCTCGGTCAGCAGTGGGCGGATGAGCATCGTGCTGCCCAGCAGGAGAAGCGTGATGAGTGAGCGTCAGCCTCCCATCCGCCTCCTGCCGACGACCGGTCTCAAGCAGGACCTCCAGACGCTCCACGACGCCGCGGTGATGCACCCTCATGGACCGGAGGACCGGCTCCTGCGTGTGGCTCTCAACCAGCTGGGCCGGATCAAGCAGGGCGCGCCGAGCACACACCCGCTGGAGTACATGCCCAGTTATCCCGACCTCTCTGATTGCCAGACCACGTACGTCGGCGCGGATCCGAATGCGAAGCCCTCGCACCGGATGGTCTGGCGGGAACACGCGCCGCAGCGCCCGGGCGAGCCCGTCACCCGCGAGATCATCGCCCTGGGTGAACGCGCGAACGGGCAGGCCTACTACCTGGCCGGCCAGCGCCTCGGTCGCCCCGTGGGCTTCACTCTCGCCGAACTGGCCGCGCAGCGCGAGCCGATCGGGAGTCCCTCACGACCCCGACAGCGCTCGATCGGCAGCTTCGACACGCCATCCATGAGCGAGCCTGACCTCCAGTTCGGGTGACCTATAATCCGCGACTCTGCTGAGCATTGAGGCCTTCTCGTAGAATGGAAGCAATAGCGATTTGATAAGAGCGAGATGGTGACGATGTACGACAGCGAGCCAGTGGCTCAGGTGACTGGTCCTGATGTCGAGACCCCGTCCAGTGCAGCCATGGGGCGCCGCCGGCGGATCGGTCCTCGTTCCGCCCTCTTCGTACGGCGCGGCATCGGACTGGCAATCGCCCTCGGCATGGCCTACGGCATCTTCCACATCATCTTCCGCACTGACGTGTTCGCCCCCGTACTGGCCCACGTCGGCCCCGTCGAGGACTTCATCGGCTGGGTGGTTGAGGACCCGGGGCGGGCCTGGATCGCGCTGGCGGCCCTCGTCATCCCGCACATCGGGCTGTACTACCTGCTCTTCGAGGACCGGAAGTAGCACGGGGCGTCATGTTCGGGACCATCTTCAAGAGCGCTCGTGCCATCATCGCCCTCAGTCTGATCGGCGGCGTCAGCCTGGCGGTCATCGTCGGATGGGTCACCGGCTTCTTCGCCTCGATCATGAGCACCGTCGCCGGCCTGTGGAACAACTTCATGGGCTGGATTAACTCACCGCTGGGGTGGGAGCACCTCCTCGCCGGGGCCGGCGTGCTCATCGTCCCGGTCATCGTGCTCGTGCTGATCTTTGCCATCGCCGACGGCTGAGCCTCGCAACTGGGCTCGTCCCGCCATAAAGAGAACCCCCGTGATGCCTGTGCATCACGGGGGTTCTCTCTTTCTGCCGGCTCCTCGTTGCCTACGATGCGGCCTGTAGCGCACGATCCTCAATGGCGTTCTCGAACTGGTCGGTATCCTCGATCACCCCGCAGGTCTCCGGTGGGATCTCGTCCTCGTCACCCCCGAGCCGGCGGTTGAAGCTGCTCGACGCGGAGAACTTCAGCACCACGTAGTCGCCGACATTGCTCTTGCCGAAGCGCACCTTGTGGCCCTTGTGATCCTGTCGGTAAAAGCGGCCGAAGCCCGTGAGCACCACCGTCTCCCCGCAGCTGACCGCGCCCGTGAGTTCGCCGAGCAACGACTCGTACACCTTGCTCACCACCCGGACTGGCGACCCGCTGCGAGTCGCGACCCGAGAGATGAACTCACGCTTACTGACACGCGGATTCGTCATCGTCCTCATACCCACACCCTGTCCTGTCGTCCTTCATGTCGCGGTTTCGCTTGGAAACCAGTCTATCGAAGAAAGTCGCGAGTCTAAAAGGAGGGGATGGCTTATCGAGTGCCGTTCGCAACGCTGTCGTGGCCCATTCGGCTAGAGCTCCAGGTCCGGATCGATCTCCTCCCGGTCGTCCTTGGGTTCGTAGTCGACCGACTCGATGATGTTCCGCGTGTTCGGATCGCGGCGCTGGTTCACGACCTTGTTGTGGGACTCCTCGAACCGCTGCTGCGCCGCCACGCGGTGGGCTGCATCGAGCTTCGCACCGATGTTGCGCTCTCCGAACTCCATCATCGAACCCAGCGCCGACTTCGCGCCCTGCTTGATCGCGTTGACGTGCGGCTTGTTCTGAGCCCGCTGCTGCTCCCATCGGCTCCGATCCTCCGGCGTGACGTAGCCGAACATCCGCGCGAAACGCGATCCGAACCTGACCTGCTGTCCCTCATTCTGTTCCTGGTTCATAGCCCTTCCCCGTGCTTCTTGTTCGTGTTCTCGGATCGCCTTCAGGCGGGCTGGTAGTCCTCGGCATCGGCCCCAGCGTTTGGGCCGTCGTTCCGCGGGCTGTCCTCCTGCTCGGACGACGGACCCGTAGGGCGTGACCGCGGCTTGAGTCGCTGCTCCTCGAAGAAGGCACCCGGGTCGTCGACCGCCGTCTGCAGCGTCTGCTGCCAGTTCTCCCCGAGGCTCCGCTTCAGCTCGGCCTCGAGATCCGGGTACTTCTCGTTCACTGCCTCCATCGCGTCGACGTAGGCGTTGGAGTAGACCCGCTGCTGCTCCTCGGGCGGCAGGCCGTCGATGTCCATGCTCGCGATCATCACCTCGGACTGGTCCAGGCGGTGCTGGAGCATGTCGGGCAGCCCGCTGGTGTCCAGACCCTGCTTCTGTGCCGCGAAGCCGACCAGGTAGCCCAGCATGTTGCCCCCGTAGCCCTCCTGATCGCTGCGGCCCAGCGCGTCGAGCATCGAGGTCTTCATTGTCTCGGCGAGCTGGGCCTGGTGGGCGTCCGCGTCCATGGGCCGGCGCAGCGTGAACATCCCGTCCTCAGGCAGACGCTGGCCCAACTGGTCGTCGAACTCCCCGCTCCAGACCGTGCGGACCCGGTCGGATCCTGCGATCCGCTCCTCGTGCGCAGGGGCCTTGACGATCCGGCCGTGGGCCACGCCGTTGAACATCGTGCGCAGCTCGGGCTCGTACTCCATCCGCTCGCCGATGATCATTCGCGCGCGCTGGACGACCTCCTGGCGCTCCAGGCCGTCTGCGTTCATCTGCTCGTGCAGCCGCTTGCGCATCGCCCGGTAGCTGTCGCGGATCAGGCCGGCGTCCGCGCCCAGCTCACGCATCTTCCAGAAGGCGTTCTCCATGAGCGCGACCTCGGTCATGGCTGCCGAGTCCGGAGTGAACATCTCCCGGTGGCCGCGCTCGCGGTGCTGCATGGCGTCGAAGCGCTTGCGCCACTTCTTCGTCAGGTGGTCACGCGGATCGGTGCTGCCGATGAGGCGCTCGCGCCGGGCGTCGCTCGGCACGTCCTTGAAGATCCTCTGCCGGTGCGCGATGCCGTTCTCGGCAGAGGCGACCATGCCGCGGGTCCTGGTGTCGATGCGCTCCTGGATCTTGCCCTTGAGGGGCTGGAGGTAGCTGTCCATCTCCTTCTTGAAGTCCGGGGCGAGCATCCGCATCGCCATCACCATGCCGACGGCCTGGATGATCGAGTTGGCATTCACTCCGCGCGAGAGCGGCTTGAGGCACGACTGCATCATCATCTGCATGTAGACGTGGTGCATGACGCCGAGCTCCTGCGTCCGTTCCTCGTCGTTGAAGCCGGGCACCAGCAGCTTCGAGTCCCGCAGCGAGGCCATGTACTTCTCGCCGGACAGCCGTGTCTCCGCCCGGAGCTTGAGCAGCTGCTCGCGCTGGTCCAGGCCCTCGGTCTCGTCCTCGGTCCGGTCGACGTCGATCCCGTGCAGGCGCTCGCGGTCGGCCATCCGCTCCTGGGTCTTCGCGCCGAAGAACCCGCGGGCACGGTCCCGGAGCCGCTCGCGCCAAGCGCGCGAACCGTCTGCGTCCTCCGGTCCGGGCTCGTCGATCACCTCGGCGTTGATCGGCTCGTCCGAGCGCGAGTCCCAGTCGGCGTATACGCTGCTCTGCGGTTCGTCGGCCTGCTGCCGATCGTCGTCAACCGGAAGCACCTTGGTCGCGCGCGGGCGGCCCGCGGGTCCCGTTCCCAGTTCCTTGCGCTGTGCCACCTCAGTACCCCACCCCGTAGTCGTCGTCGCCCTGCGGCTGATCGATCTCGATGCTCGGCGTGTAGACCGGGCGCGACGCACCCACGCCCACGGCGTGCGCAGAGCGGCGATGCGAGCCGCGGGTGCGGGAGGTCTGCGCGTCGTGAGAGATCACGTCGCGCTTGACCACCGAGTCATCGACGGCAATCGCAGTGCTGTCCAGGCTGTGCGCCTCGGCGGAGCTCAGCTGATCGAGCTGCCGGGACATCTCCGCCCGGGCCTTCCGGGTCCCCGAGGACGCGAACTGCTCGTTCTTCTCGCCGTCGTAGACGCTCTCGCGGTTCTTGGCCGCCTGCACGAGCGCCTCGAAGTCACCGCCGTAGGCCATCCGGTCCATCACGGTGCCCCGCAGCGACGGGTTCTCTTCGAGGTTGCGGATGAGCCCGGTTTTCGGGTCCTCCAGCGAACTGGCCACCCGGGCCATGTAGTCCGGGTTGACCGTGACGCCGAAGCCCTCCTTGGACTCGTAGAACTCGATGAACTGCTTCTCCCACTCCTCGGCCGTGGCCTGGACCGGCTCACCGTCGAGGAATACCGTGCGCCACTGACCGGGGCCGACGTGTTTGATGCTGCGGCCCCTCCAGAGCTCGCGGCCGGGGCCCTGGAGCATCGCGTACTTGTGCCGGGCCTCGGCGGCGTCGTGCTTGGCCTGCAGGATCGACTGGGTCACCGGGTAGGTGACCTCCAGGACGGCCTTGAGGTCTTCGCCGCGCAGCGCGCGCACGGCGCGCTGGCTGAACGAGCCGCCCAGGCCGGTGCCGTGGGCCTTGATCGCCGTGGCGAACATCGAGGCTTCCTGGTCGGCCTGCGTGATGCCGGGCGTGCCCTGCGCATCGCCCAGGTTCCGGGCGTAGTCGGTGAGCTTCTTCTCGCTGCCCTTGGCACCGGTCTCGACGCAGACCTCGCGCACGCTCTGCAGGTGCGCCGCGCGGTCCGAAAACGTCAGTGCCGCGCCGAACTCTCCACGCTGCGCCTGGCGGTACAGCGCGCTCAGCTCCTCCGTCACGACCTGCTGGCCGAGCTTGATGTCCTCAGACGACTCTGCGCCCGTGAGCGCCCGCAGCCGGAGCCGGTTCGCTTCGCTGCGCGAGCTCTCCAGCTCATCGGCCAGTCCGGCGTCCTTGGAGAGCGCGACCTGGGTGTCCAGCGAGACCTGCATGGCCAGCGGGTGCGAGCCGTCGTTCTTGACCACGCCGGTGTCCAGCAGGTTGGCCGGCACCGAGAGCTTCGCCAGGGCTTCCGTCTTGGCGGCCTCGCTGTGCAGCTTCACCACGGCGACGGCGTCGCCGTCGAAGTCGCCGTCGAAGCAGGCGTCCATCACGGGGTTGATCGCGGCGCCGGTGAGCCGGTCGTCGATCGCGACCCGCATGTAGCGCACGCCGGCGTCACGGAGCACCGGGTCACGCCATACCAGCGCGTGGTCGCCCTCGGCCAGCCCCAGCTGCTCGGCTTTGACCGAGCTGAGCGCAATCTGGTCGACGTCCAGCCGCGGGTCCGCGGTCCACACCATCGTCGCCGAGTCGGTGAGCCGCGAGGCCATCAGCCCGGTCTTGAAGATGTTGTTCTTGCCCGTGAGTACCCGGTTCTGCACGTCGGTCGTGATCGCCTCGAAGGCGCGCTGAGCGCGCGAGACCGATTCGCTCATGCCGCGACGCACCTCGGCGCGCTTCTCCGCGGACAGACCCTGGCCGTCCAGCTGCTCAGTCATGTAGCGGTAGCGGCAGGCCTCGACGAAGACGTCCTGGTAGCTGCGGGTGTAGTCGTGCGTGACGGAAGACCCGTCCTCGAACTCCTGGCCACTGCGCAGATGCGAGGACATCACCGGCAGCTTCCACGAGCTCGCGCTCACCGTCTCGGTCTGCTCACCGGTCGGATACGTGAGTGGGAACGGGATCTCCATGTCGCCGCCACGGTCGCCGATGAGACCGCCGAAGGACTTGCGCATCGCCGTGGTGTTCAGTCCCGGGAGCTGGCCCTCCTTGCGCGGCTGAGTGCGCAGCAGCTCGGGCATCGGAATGAACCGACGCTCGGGGCGCTCATCGAGGACCTCGGCCTGGCCGACCACCCGCAGCGTGCCGTCAGCCTCCATGTCCATGCCGGTCACCAGCAGGTACTCGCGCAGATTCGACTCGGCCCCGCTGTTGTGGCCGTAGAACTCGCGCATGATCGCCGGGCAATCCTGAGACTGCAGCGCCCAAGCCAGCTGAGAGGAGGCCTTACGGCCCTTGCCAGCACGCACCTGCTCGTCGTCGTAGATCTTCGTCTTCTCGTCGACGGCCATGTGAGTGACCACGAAGCGCATCTCACCCAGGGCACCCGGCCGCAGTTCTCCGTTGGGGAACCGCAGGTCGGAGACGTTCCCGCTCATCAGCTCGCGCGCCGAGCCCGCGTTGCGCCGGGAGATCAGGCTGAACGGGCTCATCACCACGTCCAAGCCCGGGTTGGCCCGGAACCAATTGACCTCTTCGACGACATCCTGCTCCTGCGCGTCCTGCAGCGGCATGTCCCGGTCGACGATCAGCGAGATCACGCCCTTGTTGCCGTGCAGATCCGAGATCTTGTCGCCCACGACGAGATCGCGCTCCTGGCCGCCGGCCCCGCGGATGCGGTGGCGCTCGGCGAACTCCTTCGACACCACGATCGGGTCATCAGCCGTCCAGCCGCCGAAGGTCATCAGCGCCGTCTTCGCCGGCGCGGTGACCTCAGCAGACTGCATGATCGTCGAGGCCGTCATCTGCTGGCGGTCGAACGGGTCGTACCGCAGGGTCTCGAGCTCGGGGAGAGCCATGAGCGGCGCACGCTGCCCGGCCACGCTCTCGTCGCCCGGCACGATCCGGCCGTCGGCGTCGACCTGGGCCTGAGTGGTCAGGTACCGCACGATGCCCTGGTTGGTCGCGCCTCCGGTCATCACCGGGTCGAAGTAGCCGCTGGGCGCAGCGACGTTGTTCCGGTCCTTGCCGGTGAGCACCGTCATGTTCCGCCCGCCTGTGAGCCGCCAGGCGTCGAAGCGGTTGTCGTCGGCCGGGTCAGTTCGGTCGCGCTGGGCCCGGTACTCGGCGTAGATCGTCGAGCCGGCCTTGATCTCGTTGGAGTAGCGCACACGGCGCGCCTCGGTCTGCAGGATCGCGGCCGTCCACTCGTCCAGGTGCCCCTTGATCTCGCCGGTGGACTCGTCGAGCTGGTACGTGGTGGCGCGCTCGATGAAGTCGACCGGGTGCTTCGTGCCGTACAGCTGCGAGTAGACCGCGTTGAGCGAGGAGGGCTCGCCGGTCTCGCTGCGCCCGGCGATGAGGTCGCCGGCGATCTGGTACTGGATGCGCTCGTGCATGAGCTGCTCGTAGCCGCGCAGGCGAGTGCGTTCCTCGACCGAGGTCGGAGCTTCGCCCGGAGTCTGGGCCGTGATCGTGGCCTCGTAGCCCGGCACGACCAGAGCGTTCTCCCCGCTGGCGAAGGCGGTGGTGATCTCGCCGTACTCGCCGACATCGAAGACCTGGCCGATCTCACCCGAGATCGCAGCCCCCTTGCCGTCACGGCGCAGCTTCTCGCCGCTCCAGCGGATGACGCCCTGCTCGTCGACCAGGATCTCGGAGATCGTCGCCGCGTTGCGCTCGATGCTCTCGCGCACGGTGGCCCCGATGCGCCGCATGAACGCAGATTCGTGATCGGCGATCGGCACGCAGCGCTCGGCGTCGAAGCGGACGAGCCGGTCCTTGAACCGGGTCGTCTGGAAGGTCGAGCCCATCATCTCGTCGGGGGAGATCCCGCAACGACGAAGCGCCGAGGCAAGGTTGTCGAGGTTCGACCACTGCCCGGTGGGGCTGGTCATGTACCGCGCCACCCGGTCCGGGTTGAAGCGCTGATCGACCCACTCGCCGTCGACGTCGTGGGGCTCCGCCTCCCAGGTCCCGATGAGTTCGAAAGGGACGTCCTCGGCGTGCTGCCGGACCTTCTCGACGGCGGTGCCGCCGTAAACGAGGTTGCCCATCTCGGGCACCCCGTCGGCCTGCAACTCACCGATTCCCTCCAGCCGTTCCTGGTACATCTCTTCGGTCGCCCCCGGGCGCAGCAGATCGCTGTGCGCGCCGGTGAGCACGTCCCAGTAGGAGCGCTGGATCGCAGCGACCTCAGAGTCAGCCGAGTACTCCGGCGGCTCGATCGCATCCAGCTGTCCACCGGTTCGCTCCAGCTCGGCCTCAGCACGAGCGATCAGGTCTTCGACGCCAAGAGCTGCCTGCAGATTCTCCCGCGCGCTCTCGACGGCGGCCTTCGCGTAGGCCTCAGCGGGCTCGGCGTCGATGAAGAAGGCCGGCAGGGAGCGGTTCTTCGCGTCCCGGCGCAGCATCACCTTCGCCCCGGGCCGGGGACCGGACTCGCCGGGCGCCACGTAGTCGCCGACCACGAACATCGACTCCCGGTCGACGTGGTAGCTGTCGGGCACATCCACCAGCGTGCGGCCACGGCCGCGCTCCTGGTGCGTCGTGCCCATCTCGCCGGCGGCGTGCCCCGGCAGATCCGTGCGCTCGATGCGGTGGCCCTGGGCGAAGCGCAGCAGCTGAACGGCCTCCGCCGGCGAGGGGGAGTAGACCGCCATGCCGCCGGGGACCCGGTAGTTCGTCGAGTAGCGCAGCACGGTGCCGTTGTCATAGATCCGGGCTCCGGCGTACTCCTCCTGGCGCGTGTCGGTGAGACGGATCTCCATGCCGGTTCCGGCGATCTTCGCCTTGATCTGCCCCGGCTCGCGGTCGCGCATCACCTCGTAGGACACGCCCTGGGCCTTCAGCTCTTCGAGCAGTGCTGCCGAGCGTGCCACGGCGCGCTGCGACATGAAGCGGTTGCGGTCGACACGGTTCGTCTGGGGATCCCGGCCGCCGTCGATGACCCACTCGCGGACCTGGTCGTATTCCTGCTGGCTCATCTTGTCCATCAGCGCGGTGAGCCCAGCGGCGTCGTCGTTCGTCATCGCTCGGCCGGCCTCGAAAGGTTTGCCCTCGTCGTCGATGCGCCAGAGCACCATGTTCCCGCGCCGGGGATCGGCCAGGGTCTCCACCTCGCCGCCGGCCACGCGTCCGATCGTCTCGTCCGGCAGGTACACCAGCGCGGTCCCGGCGCGCTTCACGGTCGCGCGTTCGGACCAGTCGGGGTCGTAGGGGCTGATCGGCAGCCGGGCCGACTTCGGGTCGGCCTGGGCGCCGACGCCGGTGGCACGGGTGAACTCCCGCTGCGACTGCTGGTAGCGCTCGTTCTGCGGGGAATGGTCACCGAACTGCGGCTCGTAGTCGGACACTTTCTCCGCGAATGCCTGGTCGATGGCGGTGAGGCAGTCCGTGACGCCCAGCCGCGGGTCGGCCAGCGCGGTGCCCCGCTGGCCGAGGATCTCGTCGACCCGGGCGCGGATCGCCTTGGCCTGGGAGATCGGAATGACCTGTCCGGTCTGATCCCGGGCCTGCTCGACTGCCTTGTAGTAGGCGTACTCGTAGAAGTACCTGCGCAGTCCGTGTGCCTTCTTCATGGTCAATCAGCCTCCTGTGGAAGCTCGGGGTTGCATAAGTGTGCATAGAGCCTACCCTGCCTATCGAAAGGAAGTGAGAGGCTATCCGGAAAGGCCAGTGCCGAGGCGGTCCCCCTTAGTCGAGAGACGACCTCGGCACTGGTCGTGATCCTTGGCTGGCCCCCAAGCGGCCGCCGGCTACTTCGAGTTCATCTCGATGGCCATGGCCCGGTCGAACCGGCCGTCGGCCAGCACCTCCCAGCTCGGCAGTGAGGCCAGGTACTGGTAGAAGGCCGAGTGGACCTTCACCGTCGCCAGGGACTTCAGGTCCTCCTCGGTGACGTCCTCCTCCGCGAACACCCGCGAGTCCTCGTCGTTCACATGGCCGTTGATCCGGCGGGCCGCATTGGCGTACGCGTCCGAGCGGATCTGGCTGATGTACGTCTGAGACCCGTCGGCGCTGCGCAGCTCGCCGTCGCCGCCGACCGAGAAGTGCTCGCGATCCCGCTCCAACTCAGTCTGCGCCGACTTGTAGGCCTCCCCGATCTCGATGTCCAGGCTCTTGACCTTCGCCGAGCCGTCGGGGTTGACCAGCATCTCCTTGCTGATCGTCCCCTCGGCGTAGAGCAGACGCTGCCGCTCGACGCTGACCGCCTGACTCTCGGCGACCGCAACCCCGACCTCGACGTTCTCGATGAACTGGTCCTCGTCGAACATGCTCATCCCCTCGTACTCGTCGGGGTCGACGACCACCGGAGCGTTGGGGTCCCGGCCCTCGTCGACCGTGGTCATCGTCGTGATGACCTCCATGACCTCGTCGGCGTAGACATCCGGGTCCAGGCGCTCGATGTCGACCTCCTGGTAGCCGTAGATCTCCTTGTACTGCGCCTTCGCGTCCGCGGCCTTGACCGCCTGCCGCATGCGCTTCTCCAGCATCTTCACGAAGTCCGGCTGGTTCATCCGCACGTCGAAGTCCATGGCACTGGACAGCGTCGGGATCGTCTGCAGCGAGTACGTGTGCCCCGGGTGCTTGATCGTGTTCCCCAGCAGCCGGAACGACATCGGCAGAATCGTGTGGTTGCGGTTCCAGATCGGCGCATCGCCGGCCCGGAAGACGATCGAGTTGCGCGGCGAGAGGAAGGCCATGTCGTTGTAACTGATCAGCGGCTCTTCCTTGGTGCTCATCGTGTAGGAGACCCGGCCCTCGGTCTTGCCGCCGATGACCTTGTCGAGATCCTGGCTGATCTGCTTGCTGTCCCTGTACGACCGGTGCGTCTTGCCGCTCATCTTCTCCAGCGTCTCGATCATCGAATCGTCCGTGGACTTCAAGAAGACGATGTTCGAGGTGTTGCCCTGCACGATCTTGTCGACGCTCTCGCCGTAGACGTCGCGCAGCTGCTGCAGGGTCTGCAGGATGAGGGTGAACTGCTGTTCCTGGCCCAGGCCGATGGAGAGCATCGTCTCGAAGCCGTCGATGCCCTTGCCCTCCGACTGCAGGTTGCCGAGCTCGTCGAGCATGAACCGCGTGCGGTAGAGCGGCTTTTGGTTCGACTTCGTCATGTACGCCTGGTCGGCGCTCACGTCGAACAGCTGCTTGACCAGGATCAGGATCAGCTTCGCGTACTTCATCAGGTGAGGCGGAGTCACCAGGAACAGCGCCTTGGGGGACTCCGAGTAGCGCGACAGTGTCTGCGTGATCGCCCGTGCCTGGTACGAGACCTTCTCCGGGTTGCCGCCGCCGGAGAAGTCGAGTCGCGTGTCCGGGTAGAGGGTGTCCCCGGGCTGGAAGGACAGGATCTTTCCGTCCCGGGTGCCGCCCTCACGCACCGGCTTCAGCTCACGCATCACGCCGTTCTTCACGATCTTCTTGCCCGTCACCGGCTCGACCACGTAGTGCCGGCCGTTGAGCGAGACCTGGTAGTTCTTTGTGAAGCTGAAGTAGAAGGTGCGTACCAGCATCTTCGTCTGCGGGTTGACCAGCTCCAGCTTGAGCCAGGCTTCGTCGTCAGGGAACTTGCCCTTGAAGTTGTACCGGGCCCAACCTTCGCGGCCGACGATCTCCTCGTGTTCGAAGTCCTCGCCCAGGTTCTCGGTGAACATCGGGTCTGCGTAGGCCGACCACACGGCCTGCTGGCCGACGAGGTGGTCGCGCTTGACGTAGTTCGGCGCGAAGCGCACGCCGAGGCGACGCGGGAAGCTCAGGCCGGCCAGGTCGGTGTTCTGCGAGGGCTTGCCCGAGGTCAGCGTCGAGATCGTGGGGTCGGTGAAGAACGACATGGCGGTGATCGCGATGCCGTACACCGAGGCCAGCATCTTCTCCGCGCCGGCCATCGAGCGCAGCGCGTTGTGGGCGTTGCCCACCAGCGTGCGCATGTTGTTGCGGGGCAGCTCCTCGCTCGCGTTGAAGTACAGGCTGAGCATGTCCTGATCGGCCTTGCCCTCCCACATGAAGGCCTGGGCCGCCGCCTTCTCCTGCTCCTCGGCCAGGGCGTCCTCGTTGTTCTCGAACCCGCCGGCCTTGACCCGCTTCTCCAGCTCGGCCTCAGGGTTCTTGATCTTCTTCGAGCTCATCTGCACGAAGAGCTGGTAGCAGTTGTAGAGCGTGACCTTGCCCCAGAGGTCATCGAGCTTCTGCTCCAGCAGCGCCGGGTCCATATTCAGCACGGCTGCGGCGCTGCGCAGCTCCCGCTCCTCCTCCAGGTAGAAGTCGATGAGTCCGTAGGCCGCGCGCTTGAAGGCGTTGTTGGCGGCATTGGGCCAGACCGGGTCCTCGCCGCCGTCGAGCGGAAAGAAGATCCCGGCGATGTTCTCCACATACAGTGCGCACTTGGTGAAGTTGCCCTCACGCGCCGCGTCGGCCGCCAGCCCCAGGGGGTTGTAGATGTCGGTCTTCATGGAGTTGATCAGGTTGAACTGCACCGGCTCGAACCCGCGTGTGACCAGGGGAACGTAGTTCTTCACCAGCAACTCGCCCTTGGGGTCGTTGATGACCATGTTCGAGGGCTTCTTTTCCCGCGACCACATGTCGATGACCGGCTCGATGTACGTCTGGCCCTTACCGGCTCGGGTGATGGCCAGCACCATGGTGTTCACCGGCGCGGTATCGACCACGTACGCCCCGGCCGGGCGCTGGACCTCGTACGCCGGGAACGTCCAGTCCGCCTTGATCAGGTCAGCGACGGTCTTGTACGTGTCCGACCCGAAGCCGAGCTTGTCCCGGTTCTTGCCGTCAGGGTTGTACGGGATCCGCGTCGTGTCGTACTTCTGCCGCAGCGTCTTGTCATCGGGGAGACCGGAAGCCTCGAACAGCTTGTCACCGAAGTCTTCGTCGATGATCGGGAGGGTCTGCGTCAGCGGATTGCCCTCGTCGTCGTCCATGACCTCGCCGGCGTAATAGACGAGGTTCCCCTCCTCATCGGTGACGTCGTTCTTGGCGCGCTGGGCGACTTCGACGGTGCCCAGGCCCTTCTTCTTGAGCATCATGTGGCTGAGCATCGAGCTGACCTGCACGCTCGAGTGAGCACCGGCGTCGGGGAACCAGTCGTAGTTCTGTTGAATCTCTTCCGGCAGAGCGATGTGCTGGTCGTTCTGGTACTGGTTGATGTCGCTCGTGGTGTTCATCAGGTTCGCCGCGGCGACCTTCCGCGAGAACCACGTGCCGATTATGAGGGCGACCATCAGACCCGAGCCGAGCGTGATGAAAAGCTTGAACCCCGAGACGTCGGACAGCTGCTCGCCGACCGTCGTCGCGCTCCTCTTGGGCTCAGCCGGCCTCTCGGCGCTGGGCTTGCCGTCCTTCGCCGCGGTGTACCAGCTGGGGACCGGAACAGCCTCAGCGCTGGGGTAACACTTCGCCTTCACGTCCGGGTTGCCGTCCTTGGTCAGGGGCCGGTAGCACTTCACGACCGAGCCGCCCGTACCCGTCGTGGTGTCCTGGACGTAGTACGCGCTCGGCTTGCCGGTGCCGTTGCCGGGCACGCCCGAACCCACGGACGTGCCCACCGAGAGCACCGCCGTGGCGATGAGCGAGTAGAAGACCCAGGCGACGATCGTCGCCAGCACGCCGGTGATCACCGCGACGACGATGCCCGGCCTGGTCGACCTCAGGGTCAGGAACGTGCTGCGGTCCAGCTGCTGGTTGTCGTAGACGTCTCGGTTCGTCAGCGTCTCGCCGGGCGTCCGCGCCGAGATCTTGTCCCAGCTGCTCGCCTTCGGCCGTGCCGCCTTCCGCCTGTTCGTGGCCATTGTGATTCCTTACTCTCGGGCCTCGCTAGCTTTGCTGTCTTGGTGTCCAGTGCGCCTGCCTGCGCAGACGACGACGGCGCATGGGGAACGCGCCCCATGCGCCGTCGGATCACCCCGCCGTTCATGACCGGATCGCTCAACGGGTCAAGACCACCCCGACGATGAAGCCGGCCGCGGCCATCAGGAGCGAGAGCGTGATGATCATGACGACGAGGATCTTGTTCGAGCGGCTCTGGATCTCCGAGGCCCGTGCCAGCTCGTTGGCGTAGGACTCCCTGTCGGCCTGCATCTCCGTCAGGCGCGCCTCGTACCGCTTGGCCACTGAATCCTCGACCGTCGACAACTGCTGGAGCAGGTCGGTGACCCGCGCCACCTGGGAGTTGGTCTTCTCCTTCTCCAGGTCGAGGTTGTGCTGCCACTCGGCGTCCCGAGCCGTCATCTGCGTGATGGCGTCCTTGCGGTTGCGTTCGAGCTCGTCCTCCATCCGGCGGATCCGGTCGGCGTGCTCAGAGCGCACCGACTCCAGGAGGTCCTGCTGCTCCCGGCGCAGGACGCCGATCTCGTCCGTGGTCCGCAGGTGCTCGGCCAGCGCCTCGGACTGGGCGATGTCGGCCTTGCGGTTGTCGTCGACGATCCGCTGGATCTCGGTCTTCCACTGGTTCAGGCGCTCTTCCTCGGCCGCCAGGTACTCCGACTGCCGTTCGGCCAGCACCTCGAAGATCCGTGTCTGCCCGGTCTGCATCTTCAGCGTCGCGTCCGAGCGCCGGACCCGCAGGATCTCCTGCTGGTTGTGCGCGTGGGTGTCCTCGATGTCCCGCTCGATCTCGGCGACGGAGTCGATCTGCTCGCGCTCCATCTTCGAGCGGTTGCGCTCCTTGTACTGCAATTCCGCCGAGAGCGCCGCCTGCTGGGCCACCTTGGAGGCCTGCGCCTCGTAGTCCTTGGCGATCTCCGCCCGGCGGGCCCGGATCTTCTCATCCTTCTCCGTCTGCCGCAGGTGGTGCTCGGCCTCGGCGGCGTCCTTCAGCAGCTTGTACCGGGAGCCCGCGCGGTCGGTGGCCACATCGCGGATGACCTGCTCGGTGTGTGCCGACATGAGGTTGACGTAGAGCGCACGCAGCTCATCCTCATGCGCGGAACGGAGCTGCATCAGGTCTGCGTTGGCCTGCCGGTTGAGCTGGGCGACCTGGTCCCCGAGCCACTCCGTCGAGCCCTCGGGCACAGCGATCTGCACGACCGGCGCGCCGATGGCGAAGGTCGCGTTGAACTCATCGAGCCGGACGTCCAGGTCCAACTCCTCGGAGAGGAACCGGCGGGCGATGACGTCGCGTACCTGGGCCTGATCGGCCAGCAGCACAGTGTCGCCGGCTTCCTGGTAGTCGCCCTCGATACCGTAGCCGGCGTCGGTTTCGTCGAAGCCCTCGTAGCCGGCCACCTCGTCGCCGTCGTAGTCCGGCTCCGGCTCGACCGGAGCGATGCCCGCGTCGTCGATACCTGCGGCGCCCTCCTCAAACATGAGTGCGTCCGCCCCTCCGTCGTCGTTGCCGACGTCGCTGAAGAGCGGCTCGTCGTCCAGGCCCTCGTCAGCCCCCTCGACACCGGGGATCTCGTCGAAGATCGCATCGCCCTCGTCCTCTCCGAGGACCGCGGTGACAGGGCCAGTGGTCCCAGCGTCGGCGACCAGGCCGCTGTGCTCTTCCCACGCCTTCTTGCCCACGGCTTCTTCGAGGCTCGTGGCACCTGCAGCGACAAAGCGCGCCTGCGCGAAGGTCGCATCGTTCACCAGATCGACGAGCAGGTCGCCGCTGGGCTTCTGCCACACGACGGCCCAGGCATAGGTGGCACCGGTGAGCAGCGAGTACTCCTCCATGCGCGCGAGAGTCTCGTCGGTGGGGATGATGCCGAAGACCTCCTCTTCGAGCATCTCCGCCGTGGCCACCGTGCGGATCTGGTCGGAGCTGATGAGCTCGATGATCGAGCCCTTCGCCTCGTCCCGGCCGTGCCGCTTGCTCAAGCCGCCGATCTCGTCGGCTGCAAGCACGAGCATCACCCAGGCCGTACCGCTGGGAAAGACGAACCGCGTGTTCGACCGCAGCAACTCGACCGCCGCCGGGATCGCCGTCTCTCTCACGACGGAGGACAGAAGCTCGTCGGGCTTCTTCTTCCGTTCCTTCTTCTGGCTGACCGCTGCCGCTCCCAGAATGCCCATTGATACTCGATCCCTTCGCTAATAGAACACAGTTCGCCTGGTTTATGAGTATCTTATCGCCGCACTATTAGAATAGGCAATCATAGGGCATGAAATGGCTATTGGCGTACGAGTCGACTCGTTCCCGCTGTCCTCGACCGGTTCATCGCACCGCGCTGACCTCGACGTAGGCGTCGGAACTCAGCAGGTTCTTGTCGTCGCTGACCAGGTCGCCGACGACGTCGATGCGGATCCGTCGTTCCGAGGGGTGCTCGTTGAGGAAGGTCGCCACCGCGGTGGTGACCTCGTCGGTCAGCTTCGCCACAGCCGCACGCGCACCGCCGGCATCAGAGTCGGTGTCGCCCTTGTCCTCGATGAGGTACTGCAGGACCCTCGCATCGACGTCGACCCGCACGTTGTGCTTGACGAACACCTCCTGCACCATCTGGCGCAGCTTCTTCCGCACGATCTTTTGCTGCGTCGGCAGCGACAGCGGCTGGAAAGGCACGATCGCGTCGATACGGCCCAGCAGCTCGGGCGGAAACCGGTTGTCGCCCGTCGTCGAGGAGATCGAGCGGCGGATGAGCTTCTCGTACTCCAGCAGATGCTTGCCCGAACCGGTGTCGTCCGCCGCGTACTGCGCGATGTCCTTGTAAATCTCCGAGCCCGCGTTCGTCGTCAGCACGATGTAGGTGTTGAGGAAGCTCACCTCGCGGTTGTTGTCGTCGTTGAGCCGGCCGTCGTCGAGCACCTGCAGCAGTACGCGCGTGACCATCGCCGAGGCCTTCTCGACCTCGTCGAAAAGCAGCACGGCGTGGGAGAGGTCCCACACGCGCTTGGTGAGCTCGGAACGGAACGCCGCCAACGACGAGTCCTCGGCGTACTCCGTCATGTCGAACCGGATCAGGTGCCGCTGGTCGTCACCGAACAGCAGCCGTGCCAGCTGCTTCGTGAGCTCCGTGTTGTGCGTGACCACGAACTGACCAGCCTGGTAGAGGTGCTCCTCGTCGTTGACGTAGATGCACGACGAGCTCTGCTGCTCCGGCAGCTTCTCGATCGACTTGACGCCCACCATGTCGAACTTCTTCACGCGCTCGCGCCCCGACGTCTCTCGCGCCGCCCGCGCAGCGATCTCACGCTTTCGCGGGAGCTCGAAGAACTGCACCTTGTTCGCGTTGCCCACCTTGACGTGGACGTTGTACTCGACTAGCTCGCGACGATCCTCCTTGGTCCGCCGCCATGTCTTCAGAGAGTTCGAGACGCCGAGCGAGAAGAGCACGTCCTGCAGATCCTCGGCCAGGTCCTTCGAAACGGTCGAGTACGACACGTTGAAGCGCCCAGACGTGCCGTCGATAGTCCCATCGGTATCGAACAGGCCCCGCACCAACGCCCAGCGCTGCTTGACCGAGGCGTGCTTGTACGCCTCCGGGATACGGCGGTCAGCGGAGTAGGTGCCCACGAGTTCCGGGACGGAAGCCAGAACGTCCTTCGTCTGGTGCAGAGCCTCGCCCCGGCCATTGGGATGCGCCCATCCGGCCGGGAAGTTCCAGCTGTAGCCGTTGCCTGCCTGCTTCGGCTCCGACCCCAGCCACTCGCCGACCGTCCACACGGTCTGATCTGCGTCGTCCGCGGCCGAGGACAGCGTCAGCTGCGACTCCGTAAGGCACCCATTGCCAATGAGCACACCGAGGACGTAAGGGTCGACCCCCAAGTTTTGCTCGGGCCATTCGACCGCCTCGTTGGCGGGAATGAAGAACTTGAGGTGCTCGCGCGGGTCCCCGGCGTACGTGCGAACCACGCCACGCTCGAGCATCTCCAAGGTCGTCAACGTCACCGGCTCCACGTCCTTGCCGGCGTGCTTGTTGGAGCGCTGCTTAGCCGTGTAGACCGTCCACAGGTGCGGACCGCCAACGTCGAGCGTGCGGCCATCCCACAGCGTGACCTGGTAGACGTCCTGCATGCCCTGCGGGAAGTGACCGAGCACCTCGATCGGTCGACCGTGACGACCGAACACGAAGTCCCCGGGAACCAGATCCCCATGACGCTTCCACGCGACCCTGCCGTCCCACGAATAGACTGGAACACGCGTCGAATCGACGCAGAGCTTGCCGACGCCCGTGGAGCCCGTAAACAGCAGGCTCGCCATCGGCTTTCCCTTGTCGTTCAGGTCCGCCACCGACAGCTGCAGCCGTCTCGCCACCGCACGTGTCGCCAGGTCCTGGCTGAACACCTTCGTGTCCAGTTGCTGCTTGATCTTTGCGCCGTCGACCTTGAAGGCCACATTGACGCCGAGGGACTCCTGGAGTGCATCCGAGAGCAGGTCCCGGTCCATCGGCCGATGAGTGAACCGGTGCCAGCCGACCATGGAGTCGAGCACGAGGATGGACTTGCGTGGCTGGGCGCTGGCCGGCATGTAGCGCTGGGTGTACTCGTAGATCTGCCGGAAGATGTGGTCGTCGTAGAACTCGTCGGCCACCCCGTAGCGCTCGGCCATCCCCTTGAGGATGGTGATCGTCGTCTCCTGGCCCGGCGGGTTGAGGTTGATGCGCTGCAAGCGCTCGACAAGCGGCTGGTTCGACGAAATGTGCTGGTGGAACTCCTCGTAGGTCGTCGCCGCGATGATCCTGATGCCACGGGTCCCCGAGGCGGCGAGGACCGGCTTGATCGCCTCGACGGCGGCGTCGGAGAGCTGGATGATCTGGTGGAACTCGTCGATGAAAAGGACCAGTTCGTGCGCTTCGTCCTTGACGAAGCGCTCAGCCTCGTCGAAGAAGCCCTTGAGCATCGCGGCCATGTTCTCGGCGTTGCCCGCCTCGGAGATCATGCGTGCCGGGTCCGCTTCGAGATAGAGACGATCCGGATCCATGAGCATCGTGGCCTGGACCAACGCGGTCTTGCCCGTTCCGGCTTCGGCCAGCAGAAGCGCATTGCACAGCTCGGGGCGGCTCATCGAGGCCAGTAGCTGCATCGTCTCGTGCTCGCGGCCGACGATGTCGCGCTCGGCCTTCTTCAGTGGCTCCGAGAGCTTGGACAGGAGTGGGTAGCGCTCATCGAGCTGTGCCTCGTGGAACATGCCGCGCAAGACCTCTCGACTGGACTGAGGGTTCAACTGGAAAATCAGTCGAAATCCTATCATGAGTCGCATTCTATAGGGCATTGAATGGGTAATGCGAAAGGCCCCGGAGTCCACTCCGGGGCCTTTCGTTCCGTGCACTGGTCGCGGGTCGCTCACCCGCCGCATTCGGACTCGCTGCCCTCCGGCGTCGGGGGCTGCTCGAACTGGTGGTTGAAGCGCTCGCTGGCGGGGCCTCGTTGCTCCCCTCCGTGCCGGCCTTGCCCACCAACGCGCCCATGCGTCTGACCAGGTCCGCGCCAAACGAGGCTGACGTCTTCGGCGTGTCCGCGGAGGTGATCATCCCAGGAGCGAGAGCCGCCGGCTGCCGAGTCTGCGGCTGACGCTCACGCACCACCGGGTTGAATCGCGA
This sequence comes from Streptomyces chengmaiensis, assembly GCF_029846775.1. NCBI lineage: Bacteria > Bacillati > Actinomycetota > Actinomycetes > Kitasatosporales > Streptomycetaceae > Streptomyces > Streptomyces chengmaiensis. The sequence goes on along the minus strand of NZ_JARWBG010000029.1, from coordinate 19,066 downwards.
TCCCGGCTCGCCTGATGCCTGCGCCGACGGATAGCTGTGACGTGGCCCGCCGTGCGTGCTGGGCCCGGCCTGCGAGTTCGCCGCTGGAACCCGCGTCGGCTCCGACGCAGTCGTCTCCGTCCGCCCGGAGGAGTCGCCCCCGACATCGTCGCCTGGAGCTTCTCCTGCGTCAGCGGCTGACCCTCCTGCGTCGGCTCGTCATCGAGGATCAACGACGCTTCCTCTGTCGGAGCCTCGCGAGCGGCCTTCTGCTTCACCAGCGTGTGCTCGTCCTCCTCGAAGTCTGGAGGCTGAAGCGTGTCAATGTCGATGATCTGCCCGTGCTCGGTCTAAATCAGATCGGCCTTGACCGCGAAGTTCTCGCTGATCTCAGCACCTTCGCCATTTAGGATCGAAGCCTGGTGTCGGCGTACACGTGAACGTACAGAGTTCTTGATGCGCGGCGTGCCAACCCCCGGCACGCAGCTGGTCTGGCGTTCGATCATGTCAGTGGGGAAGCTGGTCCGGCGGGCGATGTTCCGCGCGGCCGGTGGCGGGCGGTGCCCCCAGTAGCGGCGCAGGGCGAGGTCAAAGGCGGGTATCGGCCGTCCCAGCGCGGCGAGGGCGAGGCGGATGGTGAGGATGACGCGCTCGAAGTCCATGCCCGCGGACCGTGCGAGGTCGATACGGACCGGGAGCACCTGCCCCTGGTCAAGCGAGGGCGAGTCCCACTGCGCGGGGCGGTGATCGCTGTGGGCGAGCGACGCCTCGACCTTGCGGGGCAGTGTGGACTTGCCGATGCCTCCCACCCCGTGGAAGACGAGGATGTTACGGCGGGGGCTTTCCAGGTCCTCCACATCGAAGCCCGTGCTGTTCACTCGGCGCAGGTGTTCGGCGAGGGCGGTGGTCACTGCCTGCCACTGCGCCTGTCGGTTCGTGAATGCCTCGTTCGCGGAGATACTCCGGTCGTTGGAGCTGAACAGCGTTCGAAGATCCCGCCCTGCCACCACGCCCCCTGACGACCAACTAGGGCTAATCTATGCTTCTTTGAACATTGCGAGGCAAGACCGCAAGCAAGCCACACCGCCTCCGGAGGGCGGGAGCGGACTCGGCGAGACGCCTGGTGCGGTGCGCGACCAGTTCGCGAGGCCAGGACGTGAGCTTCAGCGGCGCCGGGCGGCCGGCGGGTACTACCGTCCCTCCATGGACACCCCAGCACCGCACCCTGACTCGGCATCTTCTGACCCCGACGACAGCGGCGAGCTGGTCGCAACCGTCCGCCTGAGCGGACAGGCGGCCTGGCGCCTGAGGCGTGCCGCCGCGTTCCAGCAGCGTCCGGTCGACGACGTGGCGGCCGACTGCGTGCGCGACGAACTGGACCGCGACGTGTACGACGTGCTGTACACGAACGTCGACGACTACGCCTCCACCCTCGACGGCCTGTCCCAGCGGCTGGCGCTGCTCGTCCGCGAGCTCGGCGCCCTACCGGCAGGCGACGCCGCGAAAGTGATCGCTCAGGCTGCCGCCGAAAAGGGCGGGCACCTGCCCGATCCGTGGCACGCACGCGTGATCGAACAGCTGACGTCCCTGTGGGCAGGCCGCGGCACGTACTTCGATAAGCGCGCCGACGGCACCTTCGGCCCCGTGGAAGACATCAAGATCGATGTCCTGGTCACCCCTGAGCAGTGGGACTCCCTGGGACGCATCGGCGCTCCCGGCAGCCTCGCCTCCGGCGCCCAGAAGGCCATGGCAGCCGGAATCGCGTCTCTCGACCACTGACCAGCTACTTCGCCCCTGGAAGCCGTGCCGCGTATACGGCATCACCTGCGCAGACCTCTTCGGTGCGGTGTCGGTCCGCAGAACTTTCGCGTGGGCGCCGTGCCGACGGCGGCTCTTGGCAGCTGCGGTCTTGATGCTGCGCTGCTCGAGTGACAGGGGTGGCGCACTGTCACTCCGGACGGGGTAGGAGCAGTGACCGGCGGTCTTCGGCGCGCGTTGCACAGGCTGTGCCGAAAACCGCATCCAGCTCCAGCAACGCCAGCACCGGCCCGGCCGTGAGCCCTCAGCCGCTGCCATTTCTCCTGACGAGTCAACAAGGCGAAGCCGCCCGCACGCTGCTGAGCTACGCGGCCTCACTGGAACTGCCCGGGCCCGACGCGCAGCTCGTCGCCGTGGTGGTGACCATCCGGGCCGCCCGCGGTGGCGTCGGCAACCTCACCGGCACGGACCTGTCCGCCCTGCGGCTGGGCGACGCACGTGGCGCCGTCGATGCTCTTCGCGGCCTGGGCTGGCAGATCGACGACGCCCCTTTCGACGGCGATCCCTCCACCCCGGTCCCCATCACCGTCCCCGACCTCGCTCGGGAAACCGGCCATCCCCTGCCCTTCGGGAAGAACGTCCGCTCGCGGGTGTCCGGATGGACCACCAAGACCTTGTCCGCCAAGCCGGTCAAGAAGCTCCCGCCCGCCGCACGGCTGGCCGGGCTGTTCCTCGCCGCACACAGCACGCCCCGGCTCCAAGGTCAGATCCCGCCGGACCTTCCCGCGGCCTGCCGAGCCGTCCTGCCCGACCTCCTGCGCAAAGGCTTCCTCGCCGAACTGTCCGGCGACCGCTTCCGACTCGACCCTGCCGTACGCCACCTGTCCGGCATGCGCCGTCCCACCCCGGAAGAGCAAGCGGCGGAGCCTCCAGAGGGAGCCGCCGAGACCGTACGCGCTTCGACTCCGGAGTTCCAGTGTCGTGTGAGGTCTCAGGACATTGTTGACACGTTGGCCTCGGGACATTGTTGACGGTCTCAGGTGATGGTGGACAAGGTGCCTCAGAGTTTCGGTGCGTGGATCTTGGCTCTGAAGCGGGTGACCGGCCGTTGGTCCTTGCGCGGGTGGAGCGACAGGTCGGCGCCGTTGAGGGTGATGCGGAAGTACGTGTCTTCGACGTGGACGGTGACGAGTTCGCCGGCGTAGGTTCGGCCGACGCGGAGCCGTTGGCGGGCGACCATGATGACGCCGTCGGCGGGCACCTTGCGCTCGACGCGGACCGCTCCGGCCGCGGGCGGAGGGAGTTCTCCGGTGACGACTCGGGCTCCGCGCAAACTCGCGCGCTGGTCGGCGTCGATCGGCGCGGGGAGCGTCCTGGCCAGTACGCCGTCGTGGACGACGTGCAGGAGATGTCCGTCCAGGCGCAGGGTGACGCGTTGGTTCGCGAGCTCGTATCCGATGGTCACGGCGACGCCTCCGAGCTGGGCGATGCCGCTCTGGTCGACGTTGCGGTCGATCTCCACGACGGCGCCCGGTTGCAGCTCCCCCTGCCGTGCCGCGGCCGGTGCGGCCGGAGGGGGGCCTGCCGGGACGGCGCCGCGCAGCGACAGTTCGTGCAGGTTGCCGGCATCGAGACGGGAGGCGACGCTCTTGACCAGCTTGCCGTCGACGAGGACGTGGATGGTGTGTTCGTCGGCCCACACGCGTGCGCGCTGGCCGGCGTAGTCCTGGCCAAGTTTCACGCGCTGGATCCGTGGGAGAACGCCGAGCTGACCGCTGGCGGCGATCACGGCCTCGAACTCCATGGCCTGGGCAGAGGTCGGCACCAGCAAGCCGACCGACCCCTGCGGCTCGGCGGCGTCCTCAGGCTGCTTGTCGGGCACCTCGGGAGCGACGACGACCGTCGGCTCCGGCTGAGGGTTCGGCCTGAACAGGCTGGCGGGCGTGGCCATGTTCAGTGCCTGGTGGGGCCGGGCGGTGTTGTAGGTATGCACCCAGGCGTCGACCGCGGCCTGGGCGGCAGGAAGGTCGGTGAACGGGCCGGAGACGTCCAGCAGTTCGCGCCGAAGTGTCTGATGCCATCGTTCGATCTTGCCGGTGGTGGTCGGCGAGTAGGGCTTGATCAGCTTGGCCGTGATGCCGTTCTCTCTGCACACGCGCTCGAAGAGCACCTCCGCCGGGCGTGGCTTGGTGAACCGGCCGGTGAACTGCTTCCCGTTGTCGGTCAGGACCTCGGCCGGTACTCCGTAGGTGCGCATCGCGCGCACGAATGCATCTGCCACGGCCCGTCCGGAAGGCACCGCCAGGACCGTGGAGACGACGACGAACCGGGAGTGGTCGTCGATGCCCGTGAGCATCTTGCACTCGCGGCCATCCGCCAGGTAGATGCCGCCGACCAGGTCCATCTGCCACAGATGCATCGGCGTCTCGCGCTGCCACCGCTTGTACTTGCGGCGGTGTTTCTGCTGTTGGTGCCGGATGAGCCCGTTGCGCGCCAGGACGCGGTGGACGGTCGCCCGCGACGGCGCGGCCTCAACCGGGGGCCGGGCTATCTCGAAGGCGATCCGGCGAGCACCCCAGCGAGGATTTGTCCGACGCATCTCGCAGACCAGAGCTTCGACTTCGGAGGGAAGCCGGGTCGGACTGGTTCGCGGGCGCCGGGACTTCTCCTGCAGCCCTTCCAACCCTCCGGCCTCGTACTTCGACTTCCAGGTATAGACCGCCTGGCGTGACACGCCGTACCGGATGGCCACCTCACTGACCGGCGAGCCGTCGACAACCTCAAGTACCGCCCGATACCGCTGCTCGACCAGCCACGTAGGGCCATGCTGCCCGGCTTCGTCCCCGACTTCCACAGCAGCTCATGATCGAGGATCGCCGGCGACATCGTCAATGATGTCCCGAGACAACTGTCAAGCTTCTCCCGAGACTCTTCTGTCATCAATCTCCTGATGCCACACACGACACACTCCCATCAAGCGCCCGAAGGGCAAGGGACACAACGGCTGGGAGAAGCAGGCCAATTCCGCACTCGCCAAGCTCCGTGCCCCCGTTGAACACGCCTTCGCCGAACTCAAGCGGTGGCGGGTGCTGGACCTGGTGCGGATCAGCCCGAACCGCATCACCGCCGTGCTCCATGCCCTCCTCGTGATCACGCAAAAGCGATCTTCACTCGCCCGAGGGTAGATCGGAAATGCTCATTGTTGCGGGCGGCGAAAGTCCGGACGTTCTCGTCGGCGTAGACGAAGTCGAGGAAGCGGCCGATCTCGCCCCGGTTCCCGTTGTGCTTGAAGGCGCTGACCCAGTCCACCATGCAGGGGGCACTGACCGCGCTGTCTTCGCGGCCGGGCACGGGCACCAGGCCGACGTCGACGCTGGCCTGCCGCGCGGCACCCAAGAGGGAGGGACGCCCATTGACCATGGCCACGTCTCCCTTCACGAACGTGGAGTAAGCGTCCTTGCGGTCGAGTCGTCCGGGAGGGACGGGGCCGGTGAGCCCCGGCTGCACCAGGTTCTCCTTCAGCCAGGTGAGCATGGCGACGTTCTGCTCGGAGTCGATCCTGTAGCTCCCGTTGGACGCGGTGTAACCGCCATCCGTACCGAGCATCCAGGCCATCGCCTCGACCTGGGCCTCCTCCGGTCCGAGCGGGAGCGCCACGGGGTAGCGGGCATCGGTACGGTTCTTGACCTGCTCCGCCGCGTCCTTCAGCTGCGCCCAGGTGGTCGTAGGTCGCTTCACCCCGGCCTCTGCGAGGAGCTTCTTGTTGTGGAACAGCAGTCTCGTCGAGGCAACGAACGGCAGGCCGTACTGGGTCCGTTGGTACTCGCAGACCCTGGCCAGAGTCTGTACGAAGCCGGCCTGGACGGGGATCGAGAGCAGATCGTCCGCCGCATAGAGCTCTCCGCAGTCGGCGAAGTGGACGTAGGAGCCGAGCTGCGCGATGTCGGGCGGGTTGCCGTCCCGACTCATCTCGGCGACCTTGCGGTCGACGTCGTTCCATGAGACGACATCCACCGTCACATCGATGTCCGGATGTGGTGCTTTGAACGCCGAGGTCAGGTCGGCCCGGTAGCGCTCCGTGCTGTCGGATCGGCCGCTCAGCTCGTAGTCGGCGACGACCATGGTCAGGGTGGTGGGTCCGCTGGTACCGATCTCGGATCAGCCGGCAAGCGGGGCCGACAGGGCCAGGGCCGTGGCGGCCGCGGTCACGGCGCGGCGGTGGCTCGGCACGTGGTCTCCTCGTGCGGGAATGTAGTGGGGCGGCCCCGCCCCCTCCGGTCGTGGTCAGGGAGGGCGGCAGGTGGGGGCGGGCCGCGAACGGGGGTGTTACTTGACGGATCCCGCGGTCAGTCCGGAGACGACCTTGCGCTCGATGAGGGCGAAGAGGATCACGACGGGGACGATGGCGATGACCGAGCCGGCGAACAGGTAGTTCCACTGGACGGTGTAGTTGCCGATGAAGCTGTTGATGCCGACGGTCAGGGGCTGGCCCTCGGGAACGGTCGAGAGCGTCAGGCCCATCACGAACTCGTTCCACGCGGCGATGAAGGTGAAGATCATCGCGGTCACGACTCCGGGCATCGCCAGCGGAAGGGTGATGCGCAGCAGGGCGCCGCCCCGGCCCAGGCCGTCGATCATGGCCGCCTCCTCCAGCGCCTCGGGGATGGAGTAGAAGTACGCGGTGAGGATCCAGATCGCGAAGGCCAGGTTGAAGGCCGCGTTGCAGAGGATCAGGGTCCAGACGGAGTTGAGCATGTCGAGCTGGTAAAACTCGCGGTAGAGACCGACCAGCAGGGACGTCGGCTGGAACATCTGAGTGACGAGCACCAGCAGCAGGAAGAGCCCCCGGCCGCGGAACTTCATGCGCGCGGTGTAGTACGCGGCGGGAATCGCGACCAGCAGGACGAGCAGGGTGGATCCGGCGGAGATGAGCAGCGTGACGCGCAGGTTGTCCCCGAGGTGCGACTCGCGCCAGACGTCGACGAAGTTCCCCCACTCGAAGGCGCTCGGCAGGTAGGTGGCGTCGCGGAGTTCGTCCGCCGGCCGGAGCGCGGTGATGACCATCTCCACGTAGGGCAGCAGGAACACGGCGGCGAGCATCCAGGCGACGGCCGCGACGAGCAGCACGCGCGGGCGCGGTCGGCGCGGGGCCCGGGGGGATCGCCGACCCACCTCGCCGGCCTCGGGGGTGGTGGGTGCCGCGCGGTCGGCGTGGTCGAGGGTCTGCTGGGACATCAGCTCTCCTCCTGGTTCCAGCGGGTGGCCTTGAGGAAGAGGGCGACCATCAGCAGGACGAGGGCGAAGTTGACGACGGACATCGCCGCGGACTGGCCGATGTCGGCGTTCTTGAGCTGGTACATGAAGACCGTGGTGGTGGCGGTGTCGCTGTCCGGGCCGCCGCGGGTCATGGACCAGATGATCGGGAACGAGTTGAAGACGTTGATCAGGTTGATCACCATGCCGACGAGCAGCGCCGGGCGCAGCAGCGGGAGGGTGATCCGCACGTAGATCTGCCAGGGGGTGGTTCCGTCGACCCTGGCGGCTTCGTAGACCTCGGCGGGGACGGTCTGGAGCCCGGCGAGCAGGGTGTACGTGGTGAAGGGCAGCGACACGAACACGGCGACGAACATCATCCACGGCCAGGCGGTCGCGGGGCCGCCGAGCCAGTCCTTCGGGTCGTCGACGATCCCGAGGTCGGTCATGAGCGTGTTGAGGACGCCGGCCGTCCGGTCGAGCATCCACTTGAAGCCGATCGCTGTCATCACGACCGAGGCGGCCCAGGGCGCGATCAGGGCCCAGCGGGTGAGGCGGCGGCCGGGGAACCGCTGGTTGAAGAGCTGTGCCAGCGCCAGCGAGAGCACCATGGTGGCGGTGACGACGACGAGCGTCCACACCACGGTGGACACCACGACCGAGGGCAGCGCCGGTTCCTCGAGGAGCTGCCGGTACTTGTCGAAGCCAGCCGAGCCGCGGACGAATCCGCTGCTGCTGATCTTCAGGAACGACGTGCGGACCATCTCGTAGACGGGCCAGAGGACGACGAGCGCGATGAGCAGGACGGCGGGCCCGATCCAGGGCAGTGGTCCGAGGCGGGCCAGGCCGCCCCGGCCGCGCTTGCGGCCAGGGCGGGCGGGAGACGTTGTGGGGGACACGAGGAGTGCCTTCCGTGAGGTGCGGAGCCTGCGAGGGCCGGGGCCTACTGGTCGGCGACCGCCGCCTCGGCCTTCTTCTGCAGCTCGCCCAGCACCTTCGCGGGGTCGTTCACCGCGGTGCCGCCGCTCTTCTTGATCTCGGCGGAGACGGCGTCCCAGGTGGTGTCGCCCAGCGGGTAGAAGACGGCCTTCGGCAGCAGGGCGAAGAAGGGCTCCAGGTCCTTGTGCTTGCCGTTGGAGGTCATCTCCTGGAGGGTGTCCTCGGTCACCGGCATGAGGTTGTACATCTCGTCGAACTTCAGCGTGTTCTCCTTGGAGTACGCGAAGTCGAGGAACTTCCTGATCTCTTCCTTGTGCCCGTTGTCCTTGAAGGCCATCATCCAGTCGGCCACGCCGAGCGTGGAGGCGAGCGCCCCGTCCTTGCCGGGGATGGGGGCGACGCCGTAGTCGACCTTGCCGTCCTTCGACATCTGGATGAGCGAGGGGTGGCCGTTGAGCATGGCGGTCTTGCCGGCCGCGAAGTCGGCGAAGGCGGTCTTGCGGTCGGTGGTCGCGGGGTTGGCGTAGGTGAGACCGGGCTCGACCAGGTTCGTCTTGAGCCAGCTGAACGCCTCTATGTTGGCCGGGCTGTTCAGGGTGTACGCGCCCTGGGCGTCGGTGAAGCCGCCGCCGCTGCCGAGCTCCCAGATGAGGGACTCGCCCTGGGCCTCCTCGGGGCCGAGCGGGAGAGCGTACGGGGTGACGCCGGGCACCTTGGCCTTGACCTTCTCCGCGGCGGCCCTCAGTTCGGCCCAGGTCTTGGGCGCCTCGGTGACGCCGGCCTTCGCGAAGACCGCCTTGTTGTAGAACAGGGCGCGCGCGGAGGAGACGAACGGGATGCCGTACTGGGTGCCGTCGACCTCTCCGGCCTTGGCGAAGCTGTCGATGAGGTTGGCGCGGGTCTTCTCCGAGAGGACCTCGTCGGCCTTGTAGAGGAGGTCGTCGGCGACCTTGTCGGCGTAGCCGCCGGTCTGGAGGACGTCCGGCACGTTGCCGCTCTGGATCATCGTCTTGGCCTGGGCGTCGATGTCGTTCCAGTTGACGACCTGGACGTCGACCTTGATGGTCGGGTTGGCCGCGGTGAAGCGTTCCGCCACGTCCTTCCAGTACGCGGTCGAGCTATTGGACGCCTTGTCGCCGTAGTCGGCGGCGACGAGCTTCAGGGTCACGTCCCCGCCGTCCGACGCGCCGCCGTCGCCGCCTCCGCAGGCCGTGAGGGTGAGTACACCGAGGGTGCAGGCCGCCACGAACACGCGCTTCTTCATCGTCAGTACCGCCTTTGTGTCTCTCGGCCGGTCGCAACGACAGGCCAGGGGTTCCGAACTGCAGCAAACTATGGACACGCAAGGAGTTGAAGAGTCAGCACGACTTTCGATCAATTGCGAGCATCCGTTGCGGGCAAAGTAAACAGCACATGGAGTCCGACACCAAGGGCCGTTACCTGAAAGATGCGAACCCCCCCGGAGCCGGCGATTGGCCGTGCGGGCCCATCCGGCGCCACTGCGGAACTCCGCCCAACCAGGGAACAAAAAGGACGCGGCGAGAACAATCCGCAAGACTACCTAATCCCACACGGTTTCGATGGGGGTGGGACCGGAAGCCCACGAAACGCGCCGCGCCCCGCCTCCGTAGGTGACGGAGGCGGGGCGCGGCGTGGAGGTCCTGCGGGAAGGGTCGCAGGGGGGTGGTGTCAGACGGTGATGACCTCGATCCCCGCCTCGGCGAAGCGCGCGGCCATGTCGGGGACCAGGCCCGCGTCGGTGACCAGCACGTCGACGCGGTCGAGACCGCAGATGCGGGCGAACGCCCGCTGGCCCACCTTGGTCGAGTCCGTCGCGAGGACGACCTTCCGGGCCCGTTCGGCGAAGAGCCGGCTGATGCCGGCCTCGTCCTCATGCCGGGTCATCACCCCGAGCTGCGGATCCACGCCGTCGACACCGAGGACCGCGATGTCGAGCACCACCTGGTTCAGCACCCCCTCGGTGAGCGGACCCACCAGCTCGTACGTCTGCGGCCGGGCCACACCGCCGGTGACGACGATCTTGAACTGAGGGCGCACGGTCAGCTCGCCGGCGATGTTGAGTGCGTTCGTCACCACGGTGAACTGGGGGGCGGCCTCGTTCCGCTCGCCCACGCCGCTGCCGGCACGGAGCGCCAGCGCGCGGGCCACCTCCGTCGTGGTGGTGCCGCCGTTGAGCCCGACGACGTCGCCCTCCGTCAGGAGCTCGACCACCGCCGTCGCGATCCGCTGCTTCTCGGACGTACGCCGCGAGGACTTGTAGCGCAGCGGAAGTTCGTACGAGACGCCGTGCGCCATCGCCCCGCCCCGCGTCCGGACCAGGAGCTTCTGCTCGGCCAGCTCGTCGAGGTCGCGCCGGATGGTGGCGGGCGACACGGCGACCGCGACGGCGGCCTCCTCCACGTCGAGCTTGCCGTCAGCCGCGAGCAGCTCCAGCAGCCTGCTCCATCGCTCCTGCTTGGACACGTGCCACATCCTTCTGGGTCCCGGACTCGTTCGCTCCCTCACGGGATGCGCGAAAACGATCGTAGCTTCGCAGCCTTCACGCAGACCGCGCGTGGTGCGATCTGCACACGCCAGCAGCGTCTACACGCGTCGACTCCTGGACTCTTAGACTCTTCCGTCGGATACTGCGCTCAGCCCACATGCGCTTAGACGCTTGATACATGCCCTAAATAAGCACAATCACACATAGAGGCGGTTTGATCGCATGACTCGAAGCCCTCATCCTGCTCCGCCGCCGGCGGCACACTCCCACAAGCCCGACGACCGGGGGTGCGTCCTCGGCCTCGACGTAGGCGGCACTGGCATGAAGGGGGCCGTCTTCGACTCCGGAATGAAGCCTCTCGCCTCGGTGCACCGCCCGACTCCGCGGGCGCAGGGACCAGGCACCGTGGTCGACGCCGTCGCGGACGCCCTTGCGGAGCTAGGGCGAACGGCGACCGAATACCGGAAGCACATACTCCACGCCGGGGTGGTGGTGCCCGGGATCGTCGACGAAGACCTGCAGAAGGCCGTGTGGTCGGCCAACATCGGGTGGCGGGACCTGCCCCTGGCGGCACTCCTGCAGGGCAGAACCGGACTGCCCGTCACCCTGGGCCACGACGTACGCGCGGGCGGTCTGGCCGAAGGGGCACTCGGCGCCGCCCGAGGAGCGCGCGAATCCCTCTTCGTAGCCATCGGAACCGGCATCTCGGCCTCCGTCATCAGCGACGGTCGATCCGTCCGCAGCGGAGGGTACGCCGGTGAGCTCGGGCACGTCGTCGTCGAAGCCGACGGGGATCCGTGCGCGTGCGGCGGCACCGGCTGCCTCGAGACGGTGGCCTCTGCCTCCGCCGTCGCAGCCGCCTATACGGCTCGCACCGGGCGGGCGGTTTCGGGCGCGGCAGACGTCGCGGCCCTGACTGAGCAGGGCGACCCGGCGGCCAGGGCGATCTGGAACCGGGCGGTCGACGCTCTGGCGTGCGCGCTGGCGACCGCCGTCACACTCTTCGCACCCCAGTCGCTGGTGATCGGAGGCGGCCTCGCCGAGGCGGGCCGGCTCCTGTTCGACCCGGTGGAAGCCGCGCTCGCCGCGCGGCTGACCTTCCAGAGGCGCCCCGTGGTCCTGCGGGCCGAGCTCGGGGACAGGGCCGGATGCCTCGGCGCCGGACTCATCGCCTGGCAGGAAGCCGGGCGCGCCCACGTCAGCACGCCGACGGGAGCCCTCACCTCATGATCCTCACCGTCACGCTCAATGCGGCCCTCGACGTCACGTGGCATGTCGACCGCCTCACTCCCCGCTCTTCCCACCGCGTCGAGACCGCGCACGAACGAGCGGGCGGCAAGGGGATCAACGTGGCCCGCGTGCTCGCCTTCCTCGGGCACACGCCGGTCGCCACCGGCCTCGCCGGCGGGCCCACCGGACGCCTGATCCGTGAAGGACTCCATGCCACAGGCATCCGGGACGAGTTCGTGGACGTGGCCGGGGACTCGCGGCGCACCCTTGCGGTCGTCTCTCACGACGACGGCGACGCCACGGTCTTCAACGGCCGGGGGCCGCAGGTCACCGAAGCAGAGTGGGAAGCCTTCCGCCAGCACTACGCGAGCCTCCTCCCCGAGGCGCGCGTGGTCGTGTTGAGTGGCAGCGTGCCTCCGGGGTTGCCCGGAAACGCCTACGCCCAGCTGATCCGCGACGCGGCGAAGGCCGGGGCGGCCACCGTGGTCGACACCAGTGGTCCGGCGCTGACAGCCACCCTGAAGGCGGGTCCTGACGTCGTCAAACCCAACGCGGACGAGATCACGGCGGCCACGGGCCGACACGATCTCCAGGTCGCGGCCGCGGCGCTACGCGCCTGGGGAGCCTGTACGGTCGTCGCGTCCGCGGGTCCCGAAGGGCTGTACGCGCTCACGCCAGATGGAGGCTGGCTCGCGAAGCCTCCCGAGCGGCTCTCCGGCAACCCCACGGGGGCGGGTGACGCCTGTGTGGCCGCGCTGGCAGCGGGTCTGGCGGCCGGCGCCCCCTGGGCCGACACCTTGCGGGAGGCTGTGGCCCTGTCGGCAGCGGCGGTGCCGTGCCCGGTGGCAGGGGACGTAGACGCGGGGGTGTACGAGCGGTTCCGACGGATAGCACCCGTCGAGGTGCTTCCCTTCCCGCGCGACCACCCAAGCGTCATGCTCACTGTTGCTCGAATATGGCATCGTTCAATCATTTCTTGACTATCTATCTGCATGTAGCGCACCATGAACGAGCATCGTTCTCCCCGCCTCGACGGCCCCGGAAGAAGGAACCCGCGTGACCACCTGCGAAACCTCCCGCACCTCCATCGAGATCGCCTCCCAGCCGGCCGTCTGGCAGCGCACCGTCGAGTCGGTCGGCCGCTTCGCCTCGGCACTGCCCCGGCGTGGTGAGCGCGTGGCCGTGGTGGGCTGCGGCACGTCCTGGTTCATGGCGCACGCCTACGCCCAGCTGCGCGAGGCCGCAGGTCACGGCGAGACCGACGCCTTCGCCGCCTCCGAGTTCCCGCACGGCCGCCAGTACGACCGGGTCCTCGGCATCAGCCGCTCCGGCACTACCACCGAGGTCCTGGACCTGCTCGGACGGGTGCGGGGCGCGGTGCCCACCAGCGCGATCACGGCGGACCCGAGCACCCCCGTGATGACCGCCGCCGACGCGGTGGTGGTGCTCGACTACGCCGACGAGGAGTCGGTGGTCCAGACGCGGTTCGCCACCACGGTGCTGGTCCTGCTCCGCGCACACCTCGAGGCGGAGGACGCCCTGCCACTGGGCGTCCGGCTGGTCGCCCAGGCGGTTCGAGACGCCCGGCGGGCCCTCGAGGTGCCCCTCGGCCCCGAGGTGACCGGTGCCGAGCAATTCACGTTCCTCGGCAGCGGCTGGACCTACGGACTCGCCCAGGAGGCCGCCCTGAAGATGCGTGAGGCGGCCGGCGCGTGGACCGAGGCGTACCCGGCCATGGAGTACCGGCACGGGCCCATCAGCATCACCCGACCCGGACGCGTCGCCTGGCTCTTCGGCGCCGCACCGGAGGGACTCACTGACGACATCGCCCGGGTCGGTGGTCACTTCGTCTCCGCCTCAGGAGGCATGGCCGACGGGCTCGACCCCCTCGCCGATCTGGTGATCGCCCAGCGACTGGCCGTCCACCTCGCCCTGGCGAGCGGTCAGAGCCCGGACACCCCCCGGAACCTGACGCGCTCCGTCATCCTCCAGGACGCCTCTGCGTAAGCGCCGCACATCATCCCCCGACCCGGCAGGCGGCCGAGCGCGCCGCTCAGGCCACTGCTGGGGCCCTGGCTGTCCGCGGACGGCGCCCCCACCGCTTGTGGAGAATCTTCATGCCCCTCACCCCCACCGATGACATCATCGGTCCCGCGTCCGCTGGCAACCGAGGCGTCGGCGCCTTCAACGTCGTGCAGATCGAGCTCGCCGAGGCCATCGTTGCCGGAGCCGAACGGGCCGGGCTCCCCGTCATCCTGCAGATCAGCGAGAACACCGCCCGCTACCACGGCGCGCTCGCCCCGATCGCGGCCGCGTCGCTGTCCCTCGCCGGCTCCGCCTCCGTGCCGGTCGCCGTCCACCTGGACCACGCCGAGACGGCTGAACTCGTCCACGAGGCCGTCGCGCTCGGCTTCACCTCGGTGATGTTCGACGCCTCCCGGCTCCCGTACGGGGCCAACGTGGCCGCCACCCGCATGATCACCGACCACTGCCACCGGGCCGACGTCTGGGTCGAGGCCGAACTCGGCGAGGTCGGCGGCAAGGACGGCGCCCACGCCCCCGGCCTCCGCACCGACCCGGACGAGGCCCGCGCCTTCGCCGCCGCGACGGCCGTCGACGCGCTGGCCGTCGCCGTGGGCAGCTCGCACGCCATGCTCACCCGCGACGCCGTCCTCGACCTGGCCCTCATCACCCGCCTCCGGGACTCCCTCGGCATACCCCTCGTCCTGCACGGCTCCTCGGGCGTCGGCGACGAGGACCTCTCGAAGGCCGTCGCCGCCGGCATGACGAAGGTGAACATCTCCACCCACCTGAACCAGCTCTTCACCCGCTCGATCCGGGAACGGCTGGCAGAGGCCCCGACCGTCGCCGACCCCCGTAAGTACCTCGGGCCAGCCAGAGAGGCAGTTGCCTCCGAAGTGGAACGGCTGCTGACCGTACTCGCCGGTTGACCCACCACCCGAACACCGTCTGCAACAGCCTGCCCCTCCCCATCAGTCGCACCGCCCGATACATCCGCGTCCAGCTCGTCGGCTCCGACCGCCCTCTCTCCCTCGCCGAAGTCCAAGTCCTCGGCTGATCCGCCCACAGGGCCGTACGTGCGCCCGTTTCAGCGCGCATGCTGCCCTCCCAATCTCGCGTTCACGCCTTCTCATGGTGACCACCACAAGGAACCTGCTTAGCGGAAGCGCCCGGACGGACCAGGACGCTCTTGTCCAGGGCGCGCGATGCGCGTAGTGACACGAGACGACGTCATCGCGCAACCTCCACGCCATCCACTGTGCCCTACGCCGGCCTACCGTCGTCGTGCCGCCTCCTCGTCCTCCACAGACGTTCGCTGGACCCGTGTCTCCTCGGCCCCGCGAGACGCCGGACCACAGCCGATGGCAACCGTGGAGCCGCCACGTTCTGCAACCCCACTAGCTGCCGGTGGCACCGTCCGCCGCGCTGCAGCCCCGCACCAACTTGTCCAGATGAGTTGGCGTGGATGGGGCGGAAGGCCGGCGGGACGTCATTGCGATTCCGCCCATGGTAGCCACCGTGGGTCCAATCCCCTCACCTTCACGAAGGACCGCCCATGCGCAGACTTCTGGCACTCGCGATGGCACTCGCGGCCGCCCTGTTGTTCGTCAGACCCGCCCAGGCCGCCGCGCCGACGGGCACGCTCAGCATCGCCTCGGCCACTGTCGCAGCTGACTCGCCCGTCTCATTCAGCTACACGACCACATCGAGCAACGCCAAGAACTGGGTCGGGCTCTACTCCGATCCCGGAAACGGGCCGGTCAACCAGACCTACGTCGCGTCCTCGGCCAAGTGGATCTACACCCCCGGTACGAGCGGTACCGCCTCACTCCCGACGACAGGCCTGGCCGCCGGCAACTACATCCTGTACTACCTCTACAACGACGGGTACACCTGGCTGGCGCAGCCCGTCCCGTTCAGGATCGTGGACCCGGCCGCCGGGCCGTCATGGTTGTCCACCGCGTTCCCCCTACGCAACGGCAAGGTCTCGGCCCTATACAGCGCGACAGTCGCCGGCCTTGTTCGGGGCAGCACGACCGGGCTCACCTTCAGCAAGACCTCCGGCCCGGCATGGGCGTCAGTGTCTCCGTCGGGTGTCTTGTCCGGCACACCCACCGCCGCCGGTACCGTGACCGTCGGCGTGCGGGCCACCAACTCCGCTGGGAACAGCGCCGACGCGACCGTCACGATCCGCGTCCAGTCCGGTGTTCTCGTCCCCCAGCTCAGGGCGCTGACCTGGAACCTTTGGCACGGCGGCACTCAGGTCGTCGGTGGACTCGACAAGGAACTGAGGTTCCTGCTCGACCAGGACATCGACGTCGTCGGCATCCAGGAGAACGGCGGAACGGCCGCCCAGCAGATCGCTTCCGCGCTCGGCTGGAGCTTCTACCAGAACACCGACCAGGCGGTCATCAGCCGCTACCCGATCACCGCGACCACGCCCACGGTTGCCGGTTCGGCCGTTGCCGCCACCATCGACCTGGGTTCCCGGTCTCTGCGGCTGTGGAGCGCCCACCTCGGCTACCACCCGTACGGCCCCTATGACGCCTGCTTCGGCCGCATGAATGTGCAGCAGCTGATGGACCGCGAGGCGCAGTCGGGCCGGACCGGTCAGATCAACTCGATCATCTCCGCGATGAACAGCGACCTGTCGGCCTCGGCATCCACTCCGGTGTTGCTGGTCGGCGACTTCAACTCCGCGTCTCACCTCGACTGGACATCCGCCAAAAGCCGTTGCGGCTACGGAGCCGTCCCGTGGCCGACCTCGGTCTCCGTGGAAAACGCGGGCCTCATCGACTCCTACCGCCAGGCCAACCCGAACCCCGCCACCGACCCCGGCATGACCTGGTCCCCGCTCTACAAGACGTTCACCGGCGGCTACGGCTACGACAGCCACATCGGTGAGCCGGAGCCCCAGGACCGGATCGACTTCATCCACTACAAGGGCCCGCTGACCGTCCTGTCGTCCCAGACGCTCTGGACCGGCAGTCCCTCGCAGACCAACCCCAGCAGCAACCTCTGGACCTCCGACCACGCTGCCGTACTGACCGTGTTCCAAGTCGGTTGACGCAGCTTCGCCGGCTCCGGCCTCCCAGAGGGTGACCGGAGCCGACCTGCGTCCTGACAAAGGCAGAAAGGATGGGATCTGGGCTTTCTTCAAGACGTGATGAATTCACGCGGTGAGAAACCAGTGACGCCTGTCGATGGGACCCGGAGCACTGGAGTTGACGTCAAGGCCGAAGCACACCCCCACCGGCTCCTCGTGGATGAACCAGGTCGAGCGGTGGTTCGGCCTGCTGACGGACAAACTCATCCGCCGCGGGGTGCACACCTCAGTGAAGGCCCTGGAGCAAGACATCAGGGCCTGGATCGACGGATGGAACGAGAACCCCAGGCCATTCACCTGGACCAAGACCGCCGACGAGATCCTCAACTCCCTCGTGTCGGCGTACAGACCAACGTGGCTCTGGCGAGATTTTCGTAGGCGTAGATCATCTCGGTGACGCGGTCGGCCGGTCCACGTAGCGGGCAGCCTTTGGTTGTGTGCTGTTGAAATGGGCGATCGTTACCGCAGTTGGCGGATGTGCTGGTGGAGTCGATCGATGTCTCTGATACTGGTGTGACGGTTCACGCCCATACGAGATCCGGTGTTCCTGCAGGATGTACGGGGTGCGGCGCGCTGAGTGCGTGGGTCCACAGCCGGTACGTACGGCGCCTCGCCGACGTCACTCTCGCTGGCCAGCCTGTGCGTATCGACTTGTCCGTGCGCCGTCTGTACTGCGAAAACGCGACGTGCCCGAAGGTGACCTTCGCCGAACAGATAGCGGGGCTGACCATGCGCTACCAGCGTCGCACACCGCCAGGGCTCCGTCAAGTTCCCCGGATGCGCGGGTGGTTGACGATCAGGGCTGGTAGAGGCGGGTAGCAGTGCAGGCACGGGGGTTCGTGATCATTGTGGTGACTAAGCCAGATGATCATGAGGATGTCCCGTGCCTGCCGTTGCATCTTCNCAGGGCTCCGTCAAGTTCCCCGGATGCGCGGGTGGTTGACGATCAGGGCTGGTAGAGGCGGGTAGCAGTGCAGGCACGGGGGTTCGTGATCATTGTGGTGACTAAGCCAGATGATCATGAGGATGTCCCGTGCCTGCCGTTGCATCTTCCCCTATCCCTGCCGTGCTGGAGAAGCTGGGTCCGCTGGATGCGGACCGGATCGCTGACCTGTGCCCCTACCTCGCGTCGGTGCCCGATCCGCGTTCACGCCGGGGCCGCTGGTACTCCCTGGTGTCGGTCCTGCTGGTGTGTGCCTGCGCGGCCGTGTCCGGTGCGAAGAGCCTGGAGGAGATCGCCGAGTTTGCCGAGCGGGCCACGAACACCCTGCTGGCAACCCTGGGGATCCGCCGTCACCTGCTCGGCTGGCGGCGCGGCCCGAAACCGGTCACCATCGGACGCGTCCTCATGGCGGTCGACGGCGACGCCTTGGACCAGGCCGTGGGCGCCTACCTCGCTGACCAGCACCGCAAGTCCGCGTGCGTGGATACGCCGACTGTCCGACGGCGGCGGGTCATCGCCGTGGACGGCAAGGCGCTGAGGGGCTCGGCCCGCCTCGATGCGCCGCGGCGGCACCTGCTCGCGGCGGTCACGCACCACCCCGTCGCCACACTCGCACAGGTCGAGGTCGGCGCGAAGACCAACGAGACGCGGCATTTCAAGCCCCTGCTGGCACCGCTCCACCTCGCTGACGCCGTGGTCACCTTCGATGCCCTGCACTCGGTGAAGGCCAACATCACCTGGCTGGTCGAGACGAAGAAGGCCCACTACATCGCGGTCATCAAGACCAACCAGCCCACCGCGTACGCCCAGCTCGCCGCCCTGCCCTGGGCATCGATCACCGTCCAGCACACCGCCTCCCGCGCCGCCCACGGACGGCGCGAGTCCCGGTCGATCAAGACCTGTTCCATCGCCGACAGCCTCGGCGGGATCGCCTTCCCGCACGCCCGCCTTGCCATCCGCGTCCACCGCCGCCGCAAGCCCACCGGCAAGCCCGAGAGCCGCGAGAGCGTCTACGCCGTCTCCAGCCTGGATATCCACCAGACCAGCCCCGCCGACCTCGCCGCCGCCATTCGCGGGCACTGGGGAATCGAAAATTCCTCCCACTACATCCGAGATGTCACCTTCGCCGAGGACGCCTCGACCGTCCACGCCGGCAACGCGCCCCGCGCCATGGCCACCTTCCGCAACCTCGCCATCGGCACCCTGAAGCTCCTCGGAGCCGACAACATCGCCAAGACCACCCGCGCCATCCGGCACGAACCCGAACGAGCACTCGCCATCCTGGGTATTACCAACAACCCCGGCACTCACGGAACTTGATCAAGCCCTG
>NZ_JARWBG010000028.1:0-88858 GCF_029846775.1 Streptomyces chengmaiensis | reverse complement strand
GCGCCCCACGTGCGCCGCCCGGGCGGCGCCGACAGCGGAGCCGGCCGCGGCGGGGGCGGCGCCCGCGGCGGCCGCCTGTGCACCGGCTGCGGCCGATCCCTCGCCCGGGCCAGGGGCGCCGTCGGCGGGCGAATCCGCAACTGCGCCCGGACGCGCGGTCGGGCCGTGGAGCGCGGCCGTACCGGCTGCCGGGGCATGGTCTGCGGTCGTGGTCTCGTCCGGGGCGTGGCCGCTTGTCGGCGCGGGGGCCGTGGTGGGGTGAGGGGCGGTGTTCGTTTCGGCCGCGTTGCCGGGGCCCGGTGGCGGTGCGGGGCGGGGGGCCGCGGCGGGGACGGCTGCCGGGGCATGGTCTGCGGCCGGTTCCGTGCGCCGCCCGGCTGCCGGGGCATGGTCTGCGGCCGGCTCCGTGTCCGGGCCGGCTCCCGGGGTGCCGCCGGTGGGCGGGAGCGGCGGCGCATCGCGCCGCACCGGTGGCCGGGGCAAAGTCCGCCGGGAACTCGCCGAGTCGAGGGCGGGCAGGTCGCCCGGCCGCTGCGGCGCCGCGGCCGTGTCCGCGCCGCCGTCGGCGCGCGCCGCCGCGGGCCACCGCACCGCAGTGCCGAGCGGGACCGTGGGCCGGCCGTCCGACGGCGCGGACACGGCCTGGACCGCACAGCCGCACGCACCGCAGAACAGGTCGCCCGGCTCCAGCGGCTCCGTACAACCGGGGCAGGCCGCCCCGGTGTTCTGCTGGTGCATCGCCATACTCACACCCACGTCCGGGGGCGGAGGCGGTTCGCCCGCTCCACCATGTCCATCCGCTCCTCGCTGCGTTGAGCGAGCCGGGCGAGCACCCGGTACGAGCGTTCCAGCCCGAACCGCAGGCCGCGCTCGCTCACTTCGCTGCCCAGCAGCGGGGCCTGCGCCCGCGGCGGTCGCGTTCCGGGACTTTGGGAGAGTACCCAGTCGAGCGCAGTGCCGAGTACCTCTGTGGACAACCGCTCCCGGCGCAGCGCGTCGAGGCCGAACGCCCGGAGCGCCTCCACCTGCGCCGCGGCCGCCGCCAGATCGTCCAGCAGCGGCTCGCTCACGGCGCGTCGCCGCAGTCGCGCCCGGACCGCCGCCACTCGCGCCGCCGTGTAGTGGATCGACCCCTCCGGAACCGACTCCAGGGTGTTTACGGCCCCGGTCCGGTCGCCCGCGGCGAGCTGCACGCGCGCCAGGCCGAACGCGGCGCCGACATGGCCCGGGTCCGTCGACCACACCAGACGGTAGTACTCCGCGGCGTCGTCCAACCGCCCCAGCACCTCGGCGCACACCCCGAGGGCCAGCTTGGGCGCCACCTCGCCGGGGAACGCGTCGTACACCGCGTCGAAGGAGACGGCCGCGACCTCGTGGCCACCGGCCGCCAGCGAGCTGAGTCCGCGGTACCACACCACCCGCCAGTCGTCCGGCTGCCGTTGCTCCAGCTCCGCCAGAGCCCGGGCCGCGGCCGCCGCGTCCCCCAGCTCCAGCCGGGCGCGCAGCTCCCGCAGCCGGGTTTCCGCCGAGGGCGCCGCTGCCGACCGCAGCGCGGCGATCGCCTCGGCGGGGGCCAGGGCGGCCAGCCCCGCGAGGAGGCCCGCGTGCGGGTCTCCCGGGTCGACATGCGGCACGGGCAGCGCGAGCGCCGCTCCGCGCGCGTCGAGCGCCCTGAGATACGGCGCGTTCGCCCCGCCGGGAGCGACTGCTGTTTGTCTGCGCGCCCCCAGCGCCGAGACGTCGCCCGTCAGCTCCTGGAACAACTCCGTGTCCGTGAGGCGCGGTTCCGGGCCGAACAGAGGTGACAGGGAAGGCCGGGGACGGCCCGTCTGCAGTGCGACGACCTCGCGCAGCACCCCCGTCAGCTGCTCGGCCATCTCCTGCGCCGAGGCGAACCGGCGCGCAGGATCGGGATCGGTGGCCCTTACCAGCAGCCGGTAGAACGACTCGTACGTGCGGAACACCGGGATGTTGTCCGGATCGGGCAGCGAGTCGGCGAACACGTTCGCATAGCCCTGGAAGTCGAACGTCAGCACCGCCAGGGTGCGCGCGACCGTGTAGAGGTCGGAGGCCGGCGACGGGCCGGCCTCGGCCACCTCGGGGGCCTGGTAGCCCACCGTGCCGTAGATCGCGGAGTCCTCGTCGCCGACCCGGCGGACGGCGCCCATGTCGATCAGCTTGAGGCGGTCCTCCTGCTGGATGGCGTTGTCCACCTTGAAGTCGCAGTACAGCAGGTTCCTCCCGTGCAGATGCCCAAGCGCCTCCAGCGCCTCGATGCCATAGGCGCAGGCCTGCTCAACCGGCAGCGGATCGCGCCGGCCCGACGCGGTCCTGCGCTCGTTGGCGATCTCCTTCAGGGACTTGCCGCCGACGTACTCCATGACGATGTAGCCGTCCAGCGAACCCGTGCGCTGGTCGAGGTGTTCCACGAAGTTGTAGATGCGGACGATGTTGGGGTGCTCGATCTCCGCGAGGAAGCGCCGCTCCGAGATGGCCGCGGCCATCGCGTCCTGGTCGTCCGTGTCCAGCAGGCCCTTGAGCACCACCCACCGGTCGGACACGGCGCGGTCGACGGCCAGATAGATCCAGCCCAGACCGCCGTGGGCCAGACAGCCCGCCACCTCGTACTGCCCGTGCACCACGTCCCCGGCCCGCAGCTTCGGCACGAAGGAGTACGGGTGGCCGCACTTGGTGCAGAAGCCCTCCGCACGCCCCGGACGGTCGCCACGGGCCCGGCCGACCGGGGCGCCGCAGTCCGCACGCGAGCAGAACCGCTTCCGCTCGGGAACCTCCGGCTCGGCCATCACGGCCGACTGCGGGTCCGGGCGCGGCACCTCCGGCACCGAGACAAGCCCCGCCCCCAGCCGTCCCCGCCCCGAGGCGCCGGACCCGGAGCCGGAGCTGCGCACCGAGACCGAGCGGACGCCCGTGCCGCCGCGGGTCAGGGAGCGCGACAGCCGGCCGGAGACGGACCGGGGTGACGCCGACGACGCGGACGCGGACGAGCGGGGCGCCGACGAGGCCCCCGAAGGCGTCGGGACGGCCGAAGGCGTCAGGACGGCCGGGGGAGTCGGGACGGCCGGGGGAGTCGAGGAGGGCGAGCGCCCCGCCGTCACCCCTGTCGCGGGCGAGGAGATCAGCCCGCCCCGCGAGACCACCGGCGCCAGCCCGCAGGTGTCGCAGTAGATCCCGCCCCCGCCCATGTCCTCGCAGCGGCCCCCGCAGCCCGGCCGCTGACAGCCGTCGCTGCCGTCGTCGCTCCCGTTCATCTCTCCCCCCTCATGGCTCCTCCGCGCGGTTCCGGTGCGCCAGCGCCTGCGCGGCCGCGCCCTGGTAGCGCAGCACCGCCTGCTCCGCGGCACGCAGATCGCAGGGCGCGCTCCACAGCATCCGGCGCGCCGTGTCGTACCGCTCGATCAGCAGCGGGTCCTCCGCCAGCCCGTGCCGGGCCACCTTGGCCCGGTAGGCGTCCAGCCGCCCGCGCAGCTCCGCACGGACCGCGAGCGGCGCGGTGACGGCCGTCAGGGACTCCCGGGCGCGCAGCAGTTCGTCCTCGGCCTCCTGCTCCAGCGACTCCAGCAGCGGGGACAGCCGGTGCCACTGGGAGTGTCTGCGGTACTCCGCCGCCGCGGCCAGCCGCTCATGGAGGGCGGTCGGCGGGCCGCTGACCGCGGGCACCTCGCTCGCCGCGATCTTCGCCAGCACCTCGCCGCGCGCCGCCCGCGCTTCGACCAGCGTGCGGTCGGCCCGTGAGAGCACATCGCGGACCCGGACGAGCCGTGACTCCGAGTCCTGCCGCACCTGCAGCACCGCCTCGATCTCCCGGCGCACGTCCTCCAGCGCCAGGGCCGCGCGGTCGTACCGTTCGGTGTCGGGCCGGCCGCCTCCGGGCGCCGAGCTGCGGCCGGAGGCCGGCCGCCAGAAGGCCAGCGGGTCGGACACCACCTGGGCGCGGAGCGCCGTCAGCTCATGGGTGATCGACTCCAGGTCGTCGCCCGAAGGGTGCTCTCCCGGCCGCACGCCGACCGAACGCGCCAGCGACCGGGTGCGCCGCAGCTCGGCGGAGAGAAGATCTATCCGGGCGGGCAGCGCGGACCACACGGAGTCCGCCGTCACCACGGTGTCGAGCGAAGCGGCGTACAACTCGTTCATCCGGGTCACCAGCTCCTCCAGCGTGAACTGCTCGGAGAGCCGGTCGGGCCCTGCGGGCTGCGGACCGTCCGGGGCCGCGGAGTCGGCGACCGTCACACTGCGGCCGCGCAGCCGCTCGGTCAGCTCTGCCAGCTCCTCACGGCCCGGCCAGCGCCGCCGGGCGCGCACCTCGCGGGCGGCGTCGAGGGCGGCCGCGTACGCCTCGAAGTAGCCCCACAGCAGGCTGATCGACCGCTCGGCCGAGGCCCAGCGGTCCTTGGTGACGCCCGTCAGCTCCGCCCCTTCGAGGAGTCTGCGGCCCGCGTGGTCCTGGAGGGCGAGCAGCGAGGTCTCGATCGCCTCGTGCTCCGCCCCGAGGCGCCCCAGCGCACGGTCCACCTCGTCCCGGTCCATCACCGGCCCGGTGGTCCCGGCGGAGCCGGGGAATGGTCCCGCGACGCCCATCGATCACCTCTCCGTTCTCACTTGTCCGCTACCGCTACCGCTGCTCCGGCCGGTACTTGGGGGCCGGAGGCCCCGTCACACCGGGAAGATCCTCCGCCAGCCACTTGTCGTACGCCTGCTGCCACGCGCCCTTG
The DNA here is from genome assembly GCF_029846775.1 of Streptomyces chengmaiensis. NCBI lineage: Bacteria > Bacillati > Actinomycetota > Actinomycetes > Kitasatosporales > Streptomycetaceae > Streptomyces > Streptomyces chengmaiensis. The sequence goes on along the minus strand of NZ_JARWBG010000028.1, from coordinate 84,128 downwards.
CGGTAGTCGACGAGCACGTGGTTGACCCGCCGGATCAGATCGTCCTTGCCGAGCCCGGCCGCCACGCCGTAGTACTCGGCAGTGAACGGCTTCCCGCCCTTGAGCTCCACCGCCGGGTCCTGTGCGGCCTGGCCCGCCGCCAGGGCGTTGTCCGTCACCACGGCGTCCACCAGCCCGAGCTGCAGCCGTACCAGGCAGTCGAGTTGATTGGGCACCGTGAGCAGGTCCTCGTCCTTGGGGCTTCCGTCGTGCTCGTCCCGGAACGTCGCGCCGAAGCTGTTCCGCTCCAGCGCCTCGAACGCGGTCGAACCCTCCGCCGAGCACACCTTCTTGCCGGCGAGCGAGGAGTCATAGCCGGTGACGGGGGAGGACTTGGGGGCCAGGACCTGCTGTCCGGCCTCGAAGTAGGCCGTGGAGAAGGAGACCTGCTTCAGCCGGGCGCAGTTGATCGTCATCGTGCGGACCACAAGGTCCACCGTGCCCCGGTCGAGCGCGGGTATGCGCTGGTTGGTGGGGATGGCCCGGAAGATCACCGCCTTGGGGCTGCCGAGGATGTCCTCGGCGACGGCCCGCGCCAGGTCGATGTCAAAGCCTTCGAGGTCTCCGGTGGCCGGGTCGCGGTAGCCCCAGCGGTAGCTGTTCTGGTCGACGCCGACGATCAGCTTGCCGCGGGTCTTGATGGCGTCGATGCTCGGCCCGTCGGCGGATGAGGGGGCGAGGGAGCGCTCAGGTTCGGTGCAGTCCTCCGCCGCGGCTGCGTTCGCCGCCCCTGACGCCTTCGGCGCGGTCGCGGCGTGCGGTACGGCATCGTCGTTCGGCACGGCGTCGTCGTCCGGCACGGTCGCGTCGCCCGTCGTGCCCGCGTCGCCGGGCGCGGGAGTGCCTTCTGCCGCTTTCGCCCCTCCCGGGAGGACCCAAGCGCGGGCCGCGCCGGAGCCGTTCGCGCCGGCCGCGCCGTTCGCCGTACGGGGGAAGCCCGCCGTGTCCCCGGCCCCGCGCCGTACGCGGGCTGTCCCCGATGAGGCCGCGCTCTCCGGGCCGCGCGCGTCGTCCGGGCCGCGCGCGGCGTACGCGCGGTCCGCGGCCCCCGCCTCGACGGGGCCGTACCCGCCCCCGTACGAGGGGAGCGGCAGCAACGCGAGGGCGGCGGCCAGGCCGCAGACACCCGCCGCGGCGAGCCCGCCCCCGCCGCGCTTCCCGCCGCGGGCTCCCCTCCGCGCCCTGGTGTCCTTCTCCGCCACCCCGGCCGCCCTCGCTCCGTCCTGCCCGGCCCGGGCCGCCGCCGTGCGTGCCCTCGCTCCCGCCGTCATGGCCCGCCCCCTCATCGCCCTCACCGGTACTCCGACAGTCTGCGGCCGATGCCCAGGACGGCCGCGCCCGCACCCACCGCCGTCAACACGCCCGCACCTGCCGGAAGCCCGGACAGTGCGCCCCGCCCGTCCTGTGCGGCCCGGGTGAACTCGCGCTCCTCGTGCGCCAGCGCCTCCTCCAGGCTTTCGTCCACCCGGTCGAACGCGGCTCCGGTGGAACCCTCGCTGCCGATGACCTTCTCCAGCGCGCCGTCGTAGTCGCCGGCCCTGTCCTTCGCACCGGCCTGCTCGTGCCGGGTCCGCCACTCGGCGGCCGAGGCGGCGGCCGACGCCACGGGATCGCGCCCCGCGGCGTCGTCCGCGAGGCGCTGCGCCTGACTCAGCCCGGACCGGAGCAGCCGCATCCCCGTCGCGTAGTCCGTCTCGTACTTGTCGCTCTTGCCGTCGTTGGTGAGCACAGCGCCCCGCGCCACCAGCGTCAGGTTCTCGTTGGCCCGCGCCTTCAGGGAGTTGATGCGCGCTTCGCTGAGCACGGTGAGCGACTCCTGGCCGTGTATCCGCGCCTCATGGAGCTGCGTGCGGGCCACGGTGTGCCCCACGGCCAGCCACAGCAGGACCGCGGCCGTCGCCGCCGTCGCCGCCAGCAGACCGCGGTTGAACACCCTGTTCGTCCGCAGGTACAGCCGCCGCTGCGCCCAGCCGAGCGCGGCGAGCGCCAGCAGGCCGAGCGCGAGCGCCGCATGCGGCCGTCCGCGGGCCGCGTCCTGGTCCCGGTCGAGCCGGGCCGTCTCCGCCTCGTACAGCCGCTGCGCCGCGGGCAGCAGCTCCTTGCTCATCTGCTCGTTGGCGAACCGCAGATACGCGCCGCCCAGCGGCTTGCCCAGGCGGTTGTTGGCGCGGGCGCGTTCGATCAGGCCGTAGTAGCGCGGCAGGCCTTCGTTGAGCGTGGCTATCTGACGGTCCGACGCACTGGAGCCGTCGGTGGTCGACGCGGCCCCCACCAGCAGCCGGGAGGCGAGGGCGATGTCCTTCTCATAACGCTCGCGGACGGCGGGCGGCTCGTCGACGCCGGCCAGGAAGCCGCTTGAGGCGGCCGTGTCCGCGTCGGCCAGCGAGCGGTAGACGGCGGCGGCGTCCGAGCTGAGCGGCTGGCTGCGGCCCACCACGTCGTCCGCCGCGGACGCCCGGGCCGAGACCTCCCAGGCCGTCACCGCGCCGAACGCCACGATCACGGTCGCCAGCAAGGCCCCGATGGTCCGCAGCCGCCCCGGCTCGGTGGTCGCCGCCGTGCACAGCCGTGACCACCCCTCGGACCAGGCTCTTCGGCCGTCGCCCGACGCGGGGGCCGCCGGCGCCGGCGGGGACACCGGGGGCGGCGGGGACACCGGGGGCGGGCCGCCGCCGTGGCCCGGGACGGCCGCCGCCGTGCCGCCGGGGACGACCGCTCCGCAGGTGTGGCTCCCGGCCCCGGGCTGCCCGGGCACCCGCGACCGGACCGACCCCTGCTCCACCGGCGTGCCCCGCACATTCGGCGGCTGTGTCATGCGACCTCCCCCTCGGTCCCTGACCGCGGCCCGTCCCCGCGCGGGTCGGCGAACGGCTCCCGGCCAGCAGTATGGCCGCAGTGCCCGGCCTCCACACCAGCCTTGACCGCACCGCGCGTTGATCGCAGCCGCTATGGGCATGCATGCCCCGTCCAGCTCAACTCCCCACCATGAATACGCCGACGACCGCACGCGAGTTCCCTTTCGTGTCACCCGTCCGAGGGATCACAAGGCTCGGAGGGACCGGAACCCTGAGAGCCCTGAGAGCTCCGGGACTTCTGAGAGCCACGACAGCTCCGGGACTCCCGACAGCTCCGGCAACTCCGACAGCCACGACAGCTCCGGGACTCCCGTCAGCTCCGGGACCCCCCACCGCTCCGGCGACTGCGGCGACTGCGGCGACTCCGGCGACGTCAGCGGCCGCCGTACCAGGCCCGGAGCCGCGCATGGGCCTCCGGCGGCGCTCCCGTGCTGTCCAGGCCCAGCAGCGCCGCCCCCAGCACCGGCGGGGCCGTCACCACGCCCACGACCGCCTTGGGCGCACGGTCAGCCAGCAGAGCCCTGATCCGCTCGTCCAACTCCGGGTGGCGGGCGGCCAGCACACCGCCGCCCAGCAGCACCGGGACCTTCTCGTCGAGCAGTTCGAGCCGCCTCAGCGCGACCGTCGCCATGGTCGCCACCTCCTCGGCCAGCCGCCGTACCAGGGCCCGGGCGACCGGGTCGCCGTCCGCTCCGACCGCGAACAGCACCGGCGTCAGCTCATGCGTACGCGCCATGGGGATCCGCCCCAGGTGCAGCGCCTCGATCAGCGCGTACATCGACGGCAGCCCGAAGTGGCCAGGCAGGGCGCGGGCGAGCGCGGTCGGCTCCCCGCGGCCGTCCTCCGCCCGCGCCGCGTGCCACAGGGCCTCCTCGGCGAGCCCCTGCCCGCCGCCCCAGTCGCCGGAGATCCTGCCGATCGCCGGGAACCGAGCCGTACGGCCGTCCGGCAGCATGCCCGCGCAGTTGATGCCCGCGCAGTTGATGCCCGCGCCGCACACCACGGCCACACCCCTGGCCTCAGCGCCCTGCGGCAGCCCCGCGCGCAGGACCGCGAAGGTGTCGTTGCGCACCTGGGCCGTTCGCCCCCAGCCGCGCCCCCGCACCGCTTCCGCCGACTCCGCCTCCTCCACCGGCAGATCGGCGTTGGCGAGACAGGCGGAGACATGTCCGGCCTGCGCCGTCCCGGCCTGGGCGAGGGCGCGCCGGACCGTGTCGCCCAGCGCGTCGAGCGCCGCGGCGAGACCGGTCCTCGGCGGCTGGAAGCCGCCGCCGCGCGCCGCGCCGAGCACCTCGCCGTCCGGGCCGACGACGGCGACGTCCGTCTTGCTGTTCCCGGCGTCGACGGCGAGGACCGTGTCGGGGGCCGTTTCGGCGGGAGTCGCGTTCACGCCCACGTCAGGTGCTCCCGGTTGTGCGCGATGAGCTGGTCGGCAAGTGTGTCCGCATGGGCGGACTGCCCGATCAGCGGATGGGACAGCAGCGCCTTGAACACCCGGTCCCGGCCGCCGCGCAGCGCCGCCTCCAGCGCCAGGTCCTCATACGCAGTGACGGCGGCGATCAGGCCCGTGTACAGCGGGTCAAGCTCGGGAACCGGCAGCGGCGCCGCCCCGCGCCGGTCCACCCGCGCCGGCGCCTCGATCACGGCGTCGTCGGGCAGGAAGGGCAGTGTGCCGTCGTTGCGGACGTTGACCACCTGGACGGGCGAGCCGCCCCCGCCGCCCAGCAGCGCGGCCGCGAGATCCACCGCCGCCTCCGAGTAGAACGCGCCGCCCCGCGCGGCGAGCAGCTCCGGTTTCTCGTCGAGCCCCGGGTCCCCGTACATCGTCAGCAGTTCCCGCTCCATGGCGGCGACTTCCGCGGCCCTCGACGGTTTGGTCCGCAGCTCGCGCACCACCTCGTCGTGCGCGTAGAAGTAGCGGAGATAGTACGAGGGGATGACGCCGAGGCGGTCCAGCAGCGGCCGCGGCAGCCGCAGATCGTCGGCGATGGCGTCGCCGTGCTCGGCGAGCAGTTCGGGCAGCACCTCCGCCCCGTCCGGGCCGCCGAGCCGCACACTGGTCTCCCAGGTGAGGTGGTTGAGCCCCACATGCCCCAGGTGGACGTCGGACGGCGCGATGCCGAGCAGCGCCGCGAACTTCCGCTGGAAGCCGATGGCGACGTTGCAGAGCCCGACGGCCCGGTGGCCCGCCTGCAGCAGGGCGCGGGTGACGATGCCGACGGGGTTGGTGAAGTCGATGATCCAGGCGTCCGGGTTGGCCCTGCGCACCCGTTCGGCGATGTCCAGGACGACCGGCACGGTCCGCAGCGCCTTGGCGAGACCGCCCGCTCCCGTCGTCTCCTGGCCCACGCAGCCGCACTCCAGCGGCCAGGTCTCGTCCTGCTGCCGGGCCGCCTGTCCGCCGACGCGGAGCTGCAGCAGCACGGCGTCGGCGTCCGCGACGGCCGCGTCCGGATCGCCCGTGGTGACGATCTTTCCGGGGTGCCCCTGCTTGGCGAAGATGCGGCGGGCGAGGCCGCCGACGAGTTCCAGACGGTCGGCCGCGGGGTCGACGAGGACCAGTTCGGTCAGCGGCAGGGTGTCGCGCAGCCGCGCGAACCCGTCGATCAGTTCGGGGGTGTAGGTGGAACCGCCACCCACTACTGCGAGTTTCATACGCGTCTCAGGCCTTTCTCACCTTGCCGACCCTTCACTGAGGTCGGGGCGCCGCCCTCGGTGAAGGCTTTCCGTGCGTAGGACATGCGGCGGGGAGCGGACGGGGGTGGTTCAGCGGGAGGTGTCGAACACGTCGTCGCGTACGGCGGTCAGGGCGCTCTCCAGCGCGCCGCGCAGCACCGGGTTCTCGTGTACGGCCCCGAGCACCAGCCGGGGCCGGGGCGCGGCCAGTTCCGCCAGCTCTGCCTGGACGCGTGAGCGCAGCGGCTCGCCGCCCGCCGCGAGCACCGCCCCGGACAGCACGACGAGCCGGGGGTCGAGCACGGCGACCAGGGAGGCGAGGCCGGTGGCCAGCCCGGTGGCGTAGGCGTCCAGCAGCCGCCGGTACGGCTCCGGGTCCGCGCCGCCGCCCGGCCGTGACGGGCCACCCGCGCCGCCCGCGTCGCCCGTGTCGCCTATGTCGCGGTCCGCACTGCCGGTGTCGCGGCCTGCGGCGTGGCCGGTGCCGCTCGTGCCGCCTATGTCGCGGCCTGCACCGCCGGTGTCGCGGCCTGTGCAGTGGCCCATGCCGCCTATGTCGCGGCCCGCACCGCCGGCGGGGACGGCCGCGCCGGCGATGAGGCCTGCACCGTCCGTGCCGCCCGTGCCGCGGCCGGTCTGGCGGGCATCGGCCGTGCCGGCTGTACCGGCGCCGCCGATCCGTCCGGGGCCCGGGCCCTCGTCGGTGCCTCCGAGCCCCGGTGCGGTCGTGCCGCCGCCGTCACGGTCCGGGGTCGGGGTCGGGGCGTCCGGGGCGGAGGCCCCGACGGCCCGCGGATCCCGCGCGGCGGCGTGCGCATCCGCCTCCGCCGCCCGTGCCAGCAGGGCCGCGGCGGCCTCGGCGTGTGCCCCGCCGCCTTGGCCGGGGACGGCCTTCACTCCGACGTCGCGGGCGATCCGGGGCAGTGCCTGCGCGCCCGCCAGCTCCTGGAAGCCGCCGCTGTCGGCCCTGGCGACCCGGCGTACCAGCGGGGTGCCGGGCACCGGCATGAAGCCGACCTCGCCCGCGCCGCCGGTGAAGCCGCGGTGCAGGCGTCCGCCGATGACCAGCGCGGCGCCCAGCCCCTCCTCGTTCCACAGCAGGACGAAGTCGTCATGGCCGCGCGCCGCGCCCAGGCGCTGCTCGGCTACGGCGGCGAGATTGACGTCGTTCTCGTACTCGACGGGCATCGGGAGCGCGGCGGCCAGCTCCTCGAGCAGCGTGGGGGAGTGCCATCCGGGCAGATGGGAGGCGTACCGCAGCCGCCCGGTGGACGGGTCGAAGGCGCCGGGCGTGCCGATGACGAGCCTGCGCACCTCCGCACGGGTCAGCCCCGCGGCCCGCACGGCCCCGTCGAGCGCCTCGGTGACCTCGCGTACCGCGCTCCGGGCCCGCCGCCCCGGTGTGGGCAGCTCGTACTCGCCGACGACCGCGCCCGTCAGGTCGGCGACGGCGGCGCGGATGCGGTGCGGGGTCACGTCGAGGCCGGCGGCGAAGGCGGCCCCGGCGTTGACGGCGTACAGCTGGGCGCCGGGGCCGGGGCGGCCCGCGGTGGTGCCGGTGGCGACGACGAGGCCCGCCGCCTCCAGCCGGGCAAGCAGCTGGGAGGAGGTCGGCTTGGACAGGCCGGTGAGCCTGCCGATCCGGGCGCGCGAGAGGGGGCCGTGCTCCAGCAGCAGATCGAGCGCGGCGCGGTCGTTCATGGCGCGCAGCACGCGCGGCGTTCCCGGGGTCCCGGATCCGGCAGCCATGACGCCTCACACTGTTAGGAAAGTTTCCTATCTTCTGGGAAGGAACGTAGGCCACCGGTCACGGGCCCGTCAATGGCGAGCGCCCCCGGGGCGACCGAGTGGTCGCCCCGGGGGCGCGGCGGCGGGAGCGCGTAGGCACCGCGGCTACTTCGACAGCTGCGGCTACTTCGACAGCCGCGGCTACTTCGACAGCTGCGGCGACTGCGGCAGCGGGGACGCGGCGATCGACTGCGGAGAGTTCGGGCTGGCCAGTGCGGAGGGGGCGGCCACGGTGGCGGACGGATCGCCGGAGGCCTCCTCCGCGGCGGGCGGCGGACCGCCGATGATCGCGATGCCGGCCGCGTCGAAGGCCTTCTTGATCCGCCAGCGCAGCTCGCGCTCCACCCCGACCGCCTTGCCCGGCATGGTCTTGGCCGACACATGCACCGTCATCGAGTCCAGCAGCACCTCGTCCAGCCCGAGCACCTCGACCGGACCCCACAGCCGTTCGTTCCACGGCTCGTCCTTGGCCAGCGAGTCCGCGACCTCGGCGACCACGTCCCGGATGCGGTCCAGGTCCTCGCTCGGGCGCACCATCACGTCCACATGGGCGGTGGACCAGCCCTGGCTGAGGTTGCCGACCCGCTTCACCTCGCCGTTGCGCACGTACCAGATCGCTCCGTTGTCACCGCGGAGCTTGGTGACCCGCAGCCCGACCTCGATCACCTCGCCCGAGGCGACGCCGACGTCGATGGAGTCCCCGACGCCGTACTGGTCCTCAAGGATCATGAAGACACCGGACAGGAAGTCGGTGACGAGGTTGCGCGCGCCGAAGCCCAGCGCCACGCCCGCGACGCCGGCGGAGGCCAGCAGCGGGGCCAGATTGATCTGGAACGCGCCGAGGACCATCAGCCCCGCCGTGCCCAGGATCAGAAAGGACGACACCGAGCGGAGCACGGACCCTATGGCCTCGGAGCGCTGCCGCCGCCGCTCGGTGTTGACCAGCAGCCCGCCCAGCGTGGTGCCTTCGACGGCCTGGGCGGAGCGGTTCATCCGCGCGATCAGCTTGGTGATCGTGCGGCGCACGGCGATGCGCAGCAGGATCGCGACCGCGATGATCAGCAGGATGCGCAGGCCGGTGTTGAGCCATGTGGACCAGTTCTCCTCGACCCAGCCGGCGGCGTCGCCGGCCTGCTTGGCGGCTTCGTCGAGGGAGCCGACTCCGGGTGACGGATCGGCGGCCAGTACGGCAGACCAGGACGCGGACGAGAACACAGGACTGCCTCCCAGGCGGTGCGATGCTGACGAACCACCCTATCGGGGCACCGGGCGGGAGCCGTTGACATGTTCGAGGGTGCGCGGAGGGAGAGAGCAGGCGCACGGGGGCATGCTCGGTATGTGGCGCACCCCGGTGTGTGGCGTACCTCACGCACGGGCCGGGGCGTCGGCCCGGAAGACGCGTTCGGCGGGGTCGGCGGGGCTCCCGGAGTGCGCGGGGAGGCCGCCGGTCGGAAAATACCCTCGTCCCGTTACCTGGACATGGTGGCGCTCGGACCTGGCATAAGGAGAGACTGAGAGCAGATCGTCCCGGCGCGAGCCACGCGCCGCCGGCGTACAAGGAGGCATCCACCGTGCCGCACGTCCTGGTCCTCAACGCGTCGTACGAGCCGCTCGGCGTCGTACCGCTCCGCCGCGCGCTCGTCCTCGTCCTGGAGAACAAGGCTCTCTGCCTCGAGGAGTCCGGCGCCTTTATGCACAGCGCGACCCGCGTCATCGCCGCACCCAGTGTCGTACGGCTGAAGCGGTTCGTCCGGGTCCCCTACCGGGGGCCCGTTCCTCTGACCCGCAAAGCGCTCTTCGCCCGGGACGGCGGGCGCTGTATGTACTGCGGTGGCGTCGCAACCAGCGTCGACCACGTCATTCCGCGCAGCCGCGGCGGACAGCACGCATGGGACAACGTGGTGGCGGCCTGCCGCCGCTGCAACCACGTGAAAGCCGACCGCCACCTGCGGGAACTGGGCTGGCGCCTGCGCCACCAGCCCGCCCCGCCGAGCGGCCTGGCCTGGCGCATCATCGGCACGGGGCATAGGGACCCGCGCTGGCTGCCATATCTGCAGCCATACGGCGCGGACGACGCGATGGCCCGGATCGACGGCATCTCCGCCTGAGACCCCGGGCCATTGTCATGCCCGGACTGCCGGGGTCCGGACCCCGAGGACCGGGGTCCGGGGCTCAGCCCCGGACCCCCTTCGGGGGAGTCGCCACGGGTGCCAAGCGGTTTGCCCCGAAAGGCGCGGGGTTGTATCGATACCTGGCTCCGCCGCGGGCGCGACCGGCCACGGTGGACCCACAGGCTTCGACGGCCGATCACGGCACCTCCCCCGGCGCGCTCGGTCGCACTGCGTCCACTCTCGCAGACCGCCATGGCCGCGCGGTCCGTCTGGTCCTTGACCAGGGCGACAGCTCCACGAACGGGTCCCCGGCGTTCACCAGGCCCGCGCATCCGCCCTGCTCGATCACAAGGACTTGGTCCATGACGAGGATGCGATCGGCCAGTCGTGAGTTCTCCAGCTGGTGGGTGACGACGATCGTCATGCACTCAGCTTGATCTCCAGAAAAACGGCGTGCTGACCGCGGGCGTCCATCTCCATCAATAACTGTTCTTCCGCAAGGGGCATGAGGCGCGGGTGACCCTGCCCCTTTTACTTCTGGGCCTCACCACCGCATGCATGGATATGTAACCCGCTAGATCCAGCCATTCTCCCTCGGCGGGGTCTGAGGCTGCTCTCGCGCCGGACTGCTGGTCTTGGCGCGCAAGCGCTTGGTCCGCCATTGTCAGTGCGTTCAGGCATGCCGATGGATTCAGGCAAAAGTTCGATTGAGCTCCGATGAGTTGTCTGACGATTGTTAGGCTCGCAGCGCGATCGCCGAGCACAGCAGTAACAGCTGCGCTGTCCGGGGGGAGGCGAGCGCACCTGCTCCCGGTCTGCGCGTGCGGTGTCTGGGATGGCACTGCCCGACAGATTCGGATGGCTATGAACACGAAGAATCGCCGGTTGGCGCGTGGCCTCATCGTTGGCGCGGCCCTGGTGGGGCTCGCCGGGACCACTCCTGCCTATGCTGAAGGGTCTTGGTCCTCGTACATCAGCGGCTGGACCTCCGGCAAGGAGTCGAGACGCTGGACGGACAACAACACGGACTCCGTCAGCACGTCTGTAGGGTTCAGTGGTTGCGCGTCCGACGGTGGTGGCGGATTCAAGCATGCCCAGCTGAAGCTCTGGAAGGACGTTTTCGGTCCCGACGACGACCAAGGAACCAAGACCAACTACTGCAACAGGGTCTACTGGGGCGACAAGTCCAGCGGCAAGTATTACTTTGAGCTGTGGGGTGTCGTGAGCGGTGGCTATCTGTCCGTCAAGTCGGTGAACACACGGTACTGATGTAAGCATGCTCCGGGTGTCCCGGCACACCCCGTTGCCGGGGCATCTGGTTGCTCCACCCCGCTCACCAACAAGCCGTCTCCGGTCAAAGGGGCGGCGGATTGCGCTCTCTCCATGGCTTTGGTTTTCCGTGCACTCGCCTTCCGCTACAACCGGAAGACAGAAGTATTCGCCGGACTCGACCTGCAGATCGACAGTCCGGCCACTGTGCTTCTCGGCCCCAATGGCGCTGGCAAGTCCACGCTGATGGCCCTCGCAGCCTCTCAACTGGCTCCCACGCAGGGATCACTCAGCTGGCTTGGTCTGAGCCCTGACAGCCGCAAGAACCAAGCGCGCTACCGAAAGGCTGTGGCCTGGATCCCCCAGCAGATCCGTCCTGTTCCCGGTCTTACCGTGCGTGAGCAGGTGGCCTATGCGGGCTGGCTCAAGGGGCTCTCCCGCACGGCCGCCTGGGAAGCGTCCGGGCAGGCGCTGGAGAGGGTCGACCTGGTTAAGCTCGCTGACCGCAAGAGTCACGAGGTCTCTGGTGGGCAGCTGCGCCGCATGGGCATTGCCGGTGCGCTGACCCATCGCAGTGAGCTCATCCTCATGGACGAGCCGACTGCTGGTCTCGATCCGCAACAGCGGATCGTGTTCCGCTCCCTGGTGGAAGAACTCAGTGACTCACTGCAGGTCGTCGTGTCCACGCACCAGACGGAGGACCTTGCCGATCTGTATCGGGAAGTGGTGGTCCTGAGCGATGGGGCCGTCCGGTTCCAGGGAACCACCGACGCCTTCCACTCCCTGGCCGGAGGGACAGGCTCCGCGCAGGGGCTGGCAGATGCCGCCTACGCGCAACTCGTCGGCCGGGAGGTGTGATCATGCTGCTCCGAACGGCGATCCGCTCCTCGGCGGCAACCATCCTCCTGCCCTTTCTCATGGGATTTGTCTTCGTTGCTCTCGGCGATGACCTGTCCGCCTGGGTCACGTTCCACTACTGGCCTTCCGCCACGGGGAGTTCTACTTTTGCGCTCCCCTTCGTCGCTGCCGCCTGTGCGGCCGCAGCGGCCTGGGAAGGCGCGCGTCTGCACCGGGGGCGGGTCTTCGACCAGGCACCAGCGCGCAGTCAGTTGGCCATCACAGCTCCCGTGCTGGCACCCGTCGCTGTGATGGGGCTGCTGGGGATGCTCGCCGCGCTGCTCATGTCTGCGACTGCCGCCGACGTGGGTCTCGGGATTCCCCAGTTCGGCATCGTCCTGGTGGTGGTGGGCGTGCTGGCCGCCAACACGCTCGTCGGCTACATCGTCGGCCGCGTGTTGCCGGGCGTCCTCGCTGCGCCTCTCGCGCTGATCGGCAGCTTCTTCGTCAACGCCTACCCCTCGTCATGGAGCATCTACTGGCTCCGTCACCTGGTGGGAGGAGGGCTGGACAGCTGCTGCTCGGTCGACACGACCGTCGATTCACGCGCCCTGCTCAGCGCGGGTGTGTTCACGACGGCTGTCTGCCTCGCCGTAGTGATTCTGATTCAGCGAAGGGGCAGCGCGACGGCGCTCGTGGCGGCAGTGGTCGTATCCGTGGGGGGTTTCGGCGCCGGGGCTTACATCGCGCGGGATCTCTCCGCGGAACCGCTGCAGGCTCGCTCGCCGGAAGTGCTGATCTGCGAAGGCACCCAGCCCAGGATCTGCCTGTGGCCCGAGGTAGCCGATCGTGCCATGGTGCAGCGCGAGACCCGCGAAACAGTCAAGAGGCTGGAGCGAGCCGGCCTTCAGGCACCACAGACGCTGACCATGGCGGCACGGCCGGAGACAGGGGCGGTCAAGCTGGGAATCCCTACTGATCCACGGGCCGGCGACATTCCCGGAGGCGTGGCCTCCGGTCTCCTTCCCGAGCCTCCAGCATGCGCGTTGGAGGGGGAGCCCTATCCCGCCGGGGAGGCCGGCGCTCCAGTGGCAGCCTGGCTCTATGCAACTGCGGGTGCGCCGGCCGACTCTGTGGCGGGCAGGTTCGGGCAGCAGGAGGCGGCACTTGCGCAGAAGGTCATGAAGCAGCCTCGTGATGTTCAACTGGACTGGTACCAGAGGAATATGAGCGCTATGCGGCACTGCGGTAAGCAGCCGCAGTTGAACATCGCAGGGAGCGCCACATGACCTGGTGGCTCAAGGTCCGTGCGGTGCCCGCGCTGATTGCCGCTGTGGCGGGAACGATCGGAGCAGGGTTGCTGGTCGGCGGGTCCGAACTGCCCGTCCCCGCACTTGCAGGCCAGGCGGGCCAGTTCCTCGTGGGACACCTGATCACGTTGGCCCCGGCCATACTGCTGTTGTTCGGGATGGGGCGCGGGGATCTGCGCACGGAGAGCGTCGCCTCGCGCGCAATGCGGCACTGGGATGTGGCCCTCGCGGTATCCGTCGCTGTGGTGGGCCTGTTGGCAGCGGTGATCTGTCACGTCCTCTGGCGCACGGACATCGCCATGGTCCTGGGGCGAAATATCGCTGGTTACGTTGGCCTCGCCCTGATACTGCACCCACTGTTGGGGCACCGGTCTGCCGGGGCTGCCCTGGCTGCTGTTCCGCTGCTCTGCGCGGCAACTGGGTGGGGGCCGGGCGGACGGCCAGAGCCGTGGGCGTGGCTGCTGCACCCGGGCGACTCGGTCCTCGCGCTGGCAGCGGCCGGAGCGACGCTGCTGGTCGGCACCACCGTCGCGCTGACTCGACGAAAGCCGCCGTGGGAAATCGATACGGCGTCGTGAAGCAGCCGTACGTTCATTTTGAATGGACAGCGCGGGCCATTCTGGTAGAACCAGGTGAACTATCGGTCCATTGTCAAGTCTGATAGATCTGTGGGGCCTGCAACTTTCACAGGTGAAGAAAAGGCCGGATGATTCGTGGCCACCAGCTCAGAGATTGATCAAAGGAGAAGGAAATGATCCCTGTCAGGAAGCGTACGATCCGAGGGGCTGTTCTCGGGGCAGTGATCCTCTCGGTCGCCGGTATAGGCTCAGCTCAGGCAGAGGGTAACTGGTCGTCGTACATATCGGACTGGAGGACTGGCAACGAGTCACGCCGCTGGCACGACGGAAACACCGATTCCACCAGTACTTCTGTGCGCCTGGGAGGCTGCTCCGCCTCCCCCGCATCCTTTAAATCGGTCACGCTCGTCGTGTGGGAGGACCAGTTCGGCCCGGATGACAACAAGGGCACCAGAAGCAACAAGTGTGGCACTACTTATTGGGGTGACCTCTCCTCCGGCGAATACTACTTCTCCGTCGAACTCATCAATAACAACGCCACCGGTTTCCGGTTCTCGGCAAGTAGCGTCTACGTAAGATACTGATCCGAAAAGTCTGTGACGGCTTACCCCGATGCGGGATGGGCAGTCACATTATTTCTGCCCGGAGGTCTCGACATTGCAGTCCGTGGCCTTGGGCCGGTCCCGGCGAGCGAGCGCCACAGCGCGCTGTTCGGCCGGCGCTGCGCACACCCGGTGGGCCCGTCACCCATGGGACGAGGCGCTACGCGCTTCGTCGCAGGTGGAAGAACCTCAGCCCGCCACCTCGTACGCCTCGACGGAGAAGAGCGAGTAGCCGAACTCCGTGCCCCGCACGTCCCCCTGGACGCGCAGGAAGCGGACCGGACCGCCGGAGTCGAGGCGGACGTCCGCGCGGCCGGGGCGGCCTTCGGTGATCGCGGCCGCCGTGTGCCAGGTGACGCCGTCCGCGGAGGTCTGGACGCGGTACGACGCGGCGTAGGCGTCCTGCCAGTGCAGGACCACCCGTCCGACGCGGGCCGGGCGGGGCAGCCGGAGCTGCCACCAGGCGGCGTCCTCGGCCGGTGAGGACCACCGGGTCTCCGGGTCGCCGTCGACCGCCGCCGAGGCGGGGAAGTCGGGGGTCTCGTCACCCGACGAGGAGGCGGCAGCGCCCTCCTCGCGTGCCAGGTCCGGTCCGGTCGTCCGCGGATACGCCCGCACGGTCAGAGTGCGCTGCTGCCCGGCGAAGGACACCGGCACCCGGTACTCGCCGGGCGGCGTGTCCGCCGGGACGGACACCTCCACCGGAACCGTCGCCCGCACCCCGCGCGGCACGGTCGTCTCCTCGGGGGCCGTCACCTTGATGCCCGGCGGAGCCTTCGCCGTCAGCGAGCCGCGCACCTCGCCGGGCCCCCGGGCGGTCACCTCGACGCCGATGCGCTTCGGCGCGCCGCCGATCTCGGCGTCGGCGTGGTCCCGTACGAGATCCAGCCCGGCCGTCGGCTCGTCCGCGAACCACGGCGCCAGCGACCGCACACGCGGCCCGTCCGACCCGGAACCGGGCGCGACGACCCGCAGCCCGTCCGCCCGCAGCCCCTTCGCGTCCGTCTGCGTCCAGCCGTCCGGCGACAGCGGCCCCAGCGGCCGCCAGCCCTCGCCCGGCACATGCGCCTCAAGGCGACCCGGCTCGGCCGACGGCTCGGCCATCGTCGTCACCGTCCGCAGCGGGCGCGCCCGCCCGAGCAGCACCGTGTCCCGCCCCGCGGACTCCTTCCTGCGCTCGGCGCCCGTCCACGCCGCGGACTCCTTCTCTGCCCGGTCCAGGAACGGCCCGAGGACGCCCCTGCCGACCGTCGGCCCGCCCTGGGCCTTCAACGACTCCCGCAGCGGCTCCAGTTCCAGCGACGCCCGCCACGCGGCCGCCCCGTCGCCGCGCCCCTGGGCGTGCAACATGTCGACCGCGATCTCGCCGGCCCGCCCGTACCGCGCCAGCTTCTCCAGCCACGGCCGCACCTCCTCGCCCAGGCCCGCGACGGGTTCCGCGTCCCGCAGCCGCTGCGGCGCCTCCCGCATCTGGGTGAACGCGTCCCGCAGCGCGCCCGCGGCACGGTCCCGAGCGGCCGCGTCCCGAGACGTCCGCGACCGCCAGAACTCCTGGAGCAGCGGCCGCAGATACGCCGACTCGTCGTCCGCGTCGACGATCCACGAGGTGTGGTTGCCGGCCAGCGCCCGCAGCGCCTGCCGGGTCCGCGCATCCCCGCCCGCCAGGTCGTCCAGCGCCGCCTGCCAGGACTCCTGCGGCCGGTAACCGCGGGGGTTCCAGGCGTAGTCGGCGACCGTGAACAGCGGAATCCGGGCGGCCGACGCCTGCTCCATCGCATTGGCGAGCAGCTCCGCCGAGCCCGACGCCACCGCCGGATCGCGCCCCGTGTAGGGCCCGAGGAAGATCCTGTCCTGTGCGAAGTCGTTGACCGGGTAGTTGTCCATGGTGACCAGGGGATGGCGGAAGACATCCCGCGCGTCGGACATCTCCCGGCCCGTGATGGTGCGCGGCACCACCCCGACGCCCGTCCACGCCACCTGCACCTCGGGCGGCAGCTCCGCGGCGAACGCCTTCCGGTAGTCCGTGGCGCCCTCCTGGTGGTACTCCGTGGGCATCACCGTCAGCGGCGCCGCCTGAGGCAGCCGCTCGCCCATGTGCCGCGCCAGCTCGCCCGCGACGCGCGCCTGCGCCTTCGCGGCGGCCTCGGGCCCGGAGCCGAACACGTCCCCGTCCGCGTCGCACTGCCACTCGCTGTAGCTGACGTCCTGGAACTGGAGCTGGAAGGCCCGCACCCCCAGCGCGTACATCGCCTCGATCTTGCGCTTGAGCGCGGTGACGTCCGCCTCCCGAGACAGGCACATCGACTGCCCGGGCGCGACGGCCCAGGCGAGCGTCACATGGTTGCGCCCCGCCTGCTCGGCGAGCGCGCGGAACTCGGCGCGCTGCACCGCGGGGTACGGCTCGCGCCAGCGGGCCTGCCGGAAGGGGTCGTCGCCGGGCGCGTACAGATAGCGGTTCTGCTTGGTGCGGCCCATGAAGTCGAGCTGGGAAAGCCGCTGGCCGTGGCTCCACGGCTGGCCGTAGAAACCTTCCGTCACACCGCGTACGGCCGTTCCCGGCCAGTCGCGGACCGCCACTCCGGCCGCCGAACCGTCCTTCACGAGCTGCCGGAGGGTCTGGACCGCGTGGAACAGCCCGTCCTCGCCGACCCCGTCCAGCGCGATCGTGTCCCGGCCGCGGACGCTGCCGACGGCCAGCCGGTACCCGCCGGACGGCAGATCCGCGCGCTCCGGCACACGCAGCGCACGCAACGCCGCGTCCGCGCTCTGCGCGCCGCTCCCGCCGAGCAGCACCGCAGGCCCGCGGCCCGGCAGATCCCGGTGCACCGTGTGCACCCCGGCCTGCCGCAGCATCTCGATGAGCTGTTCGACCGCATGCGGGTCGGCGTCCTCGCCCGCCACCACGGTCGCCTCGTCGCCCAGCCGCACGGCGGCGCCCGCCGCCTTGAGCGACTGCGGCCGCGGCCACACGGGCGGCACGGCCGGCCCGCCCTGCGGGTCCTGCGCGCGCGACGCGGCGGACTCCGGGTCGCCGGGCGCCCCGGGAGCCGCGGCCGCGCCCTGAGCGCCGCCGAGCAGGCCGCCGATGACGGCGACCGCCATCGCAGTCGCGGTGCCCCTCCTGCGCCCGAGCCGCACGACCGTCTCCCCTCGCTCTCCCCTGACGTTCCGGTCGGTTTCGAGCCCACCACCCGCACGGTGAGGGTGTCAATGCACGTGGTCGTTGTGCGCCTTTTGCCTGCTGCAAGGCCTGGCACGCCCGCTGTCGACCGTGTTTGAGACAACTGCCGTCCGGGGTACGGAGTGTGACGCGGAACACGTCGGCTGATCGGATACGGATGTGAACGCGTCCGCTGGGTAGGGGTGCCGTATCCCATTCGCCTACTGCCCGCACGCTGCTTCGACGAGGAGTCACCACCGTGGCCGCATCCGCGAACCTGCTGCTCTCCGCCCTGTCCAAACAGGTCCCGGCGCCCGCGGCGCCTGCCGACGACGTCACCGCCCCCTGCCCGTTCGAGGACATCGCGCCCCTCGCCCAGGCCACCCCGCTCACCAGTGAGCCCCCCCTCGCCCAGGCCACCCCGCTCACCAGCGAGCCCCCGCTCACCCAGGCCACCCCCCTCACCAGCGAGCCCCCGCTCACCCAGGCCACCCCCCTCACCAGCGAGCCCCCGCTCACCGACATCGCACCCCTGACCAGCGAGCCGACCGCGTACGGCACGGCCGGAGGGGCGTCGGCGCCAGGAGTCTGACATCTGAACAGGAGTCCGCATGGGCCTTGCCCGGCTCGCCGCGCTGCACGGAGTCGCCACCGACTACGAGCCCTCCGAGGGCGTCCGCGTCGCCGTCCCCGAGGCAACGGTCATCGCGGTCCTCGCCGCGCTGGGGGTCGACGCCTCCACACCGGCCGCCGTGCGCGACGCCCTGCACCGTGCGGAATCCGCCCACGCGGCCCGACTCCTGCCCCGGACGGTCGTCCTGTGGCGATCGGAGCCACTGCCACCCGCCTTGACGGGCCTCCCCGAGGGAACCTCCCTTCGGGTCGAGGCCGAGGACGGCGAACGTCCGGACCGCCTGCGGGCGGGCGAGCCGCCGAGCCGCCCGCCCGCTGCACAGCCCGGTCCGCCCGCTGCACCTTCCGGTCCGCCCGCCGCACCTCCCCGGCCGGCCGCCGCACCTCCCGGGCCGGCCGCCGCACCTTCCGGTCCGCCCGCCGCACCTCCCCGGCCGGCCGCCGCACCTCCCGGGCCGCCCGCCGTGTCAGACCCGCCTCGCGACGCCGCCCCGGGGGCGGCCCCGCGGCCGCCCGCCGCCGAGGTGACCGACTTGGCGCACCTGCCCTACGGCGTGCACCGGCTGTCCGCCGAGACCCCCGACGGCCGCACCGGCAGCTGCACCCTCATCGTCGCGCCCGCCCGCGCGCCCGAAGCCCCCGAACGGGTGCACGGCTTCCTGGTGCAGCTGTACTCGCTGCTGTCCACACGCTCCTGGGGCATGGGCGACCTCGGCGACCTCGCAGAGCTCGCCGCCTGGTCGGGGCGGTCACTCGGAGCCGGGTTCGTGCAGGTCAACCCGCTTCATGCGGCCATTCCCGGACGGCCGACGACCGACCCCTCCCCGTATCGGCCGTCCTCGCGCCGCTTCCCCGACCCCGTGCATCTGCGCGTCGAGGAGGTGCCGGAGTACGCCCTGGCCGCCGCGGGGCCGGACCGCGAACGGCTCCAGGCCCTGCGCGAGCGCGGCGCGGAGCTGCGCTCCGCCGTGCTGGACAAGGGCGCGCTGATCGACCGGGACGCGGTGTGGGCGCTCAAGCGCGAGGCGCTCGGGATCGTGCTCCGCGTCCCGCTCGGCCCCGGCCGCCGGGCCGCCTACTGCGACTTCCTCGCCGAGCAGGGCCAGGCCCTGGAGGACCATGCCACCTGGTGCGCGCTCGCCGATGTGTACGGCCCCGAGTGGCGCTCCTGGCCCGCAGCCCTGCAGGATCCGCGGTCGACGGAGACCGGCCGGGCCCGGCGCGAGCTGCTGGACCGGGTGGACTTCCACTGCCGTCTCGCCTGGCTCGCCGACCGGCAGCTCGCCGCCGCCGCCCGGGCCGCCGACGAAGCGGGCATGGCCGTCGGGGTCGTCCACGACCTCGCGGTGGGCGTGCACCCCGGCGGCGCGGACGCCTGGGCCCAGCGCGAGGTCTTCGCCGAGGGAATGTCCGTCGGCGCGCCCCCGGACGCCTTCAACGCCCGGGGCCAGGACTGGGGCCTGCCCCCGTGGCGGCCCGACGCGCTCGCCGCCTCCGTCTTTGCCCCGTACCGCGGACTGCTGCGCTCCGCCCTGCGCCATGCGGGCGCCCTGCGCATCGACCATGTGATGGGGCTCTTCCGCCTCTGGTGGGTCCCCCAGGGCCGCCCGCCCACCGAGGGCGCCTACGTCCGGTACGACGCCGAGGCGATGCTCGCCCTCCTCGTCCTGGAGGCGCACCGGGCCGGAGCCGTCGTCATAGGGGAGGACCTCGGGACCGTCGAGCCCGGCGTACGGGAGGCGCTGTCCCGGCGGGGAGTGCTCGGCACATCCGTGCTGTGGTTCGAACGCGACTGGGCCGGCACGGGCCGCCCGCTGCCCCCCGAGCGATGGCGCAGGGACTGCGTCGCCACGGCCGCCACCCACGATCTGCCGTCCACCGCCGCCCGGCTCTCCGGCGACCATCTGGCCCTGCGCCACCGGCTGGGGCTGCTCACCCGCCCCCTCGAACGGGAGCGCACCGACCAGGCAGCGGAAGTGGCCGAATGGCTCGGTCTGCTCGCCGCCCTGGAGCTGCTGCCCGAAGGCGCGGGCGACGAGGAGGGCGAGATCCGCGCCGTCTACCGCTTTCTGCGGCGCACCCCGGCCCGGATGACGGGCATCTGGCTGCCCGACGCGGCAGGCGACCGCCGCCCGCAGAACCTGCCCGGCACCTGGGACCAGTACCCGAACTGGCGGATGCCCGTCGCCGACGCCGACGGGCATCCGCTGAGCCTGGAAGAGCTGGCCGCCTCGCCCCGGCTGCACCGGCTGCTCGCCGTCTTCCACACACCGCGCCCCGCCCGCACGCCCCGTACGGCACCCCCGGGCGCGCGCCCCTCATAGCCGTTCGCTACGTTGGGCACCGTGGACAAGAAGAACGCCTTGCGCGCCGGCGCCGTCGCGGCCGGCACGACGCTGATGATGCTGCTGATGTCGCCTGCCGCGTCCGCCCTCACGCGAGACGACGGCGACGACCCCGGCCCCGGCCTGAGCGCAGCCGAGACCGTCGGCCTCTTCGTCGTGCTGCCGATCGGCCTCTTCGTGCTGATCGCGGGCCTGGTGATGGTCCTCGACAAGTCCAGGAAGCAGCAGCAGAGCTGACAGACCTCCCACAGCGCTCCGGTGCGTGCATCGCGCCCCGGAGCGCTTTTGTGCGCCCGCACCCCACAATCATTCAGTTTCACTTCACGAATTCATCGAAAACATTCGATGGACCTGGGCAATCGGTCTCGGCCACGGTGGATCACACCTGAGCGATCCACCCCCTCACGGGGAGAGAGGCAGATCACCGCCGATGGCCCACGCCGAACAGACCCGCGTCCGCAGCACCGCCCCGGGCCCCGCCGCCGCCCCGGCCCCCGCCACCGCTCCTGCGCCCGCCCGCGCCTCAGGCTCCGGCTCGGGCTCCGTACGGCGGATGGCCGCCACCGGGCTCCTCCTCGCCGCGGTCGCGACCGTCGTCTGGTCCGGCAGCTTCATCACCTCCCGCGCCCTGAACGACTCCGTGCCGCCCGTGCAGGCGGCCTTCTGGCGCTGGATCGCGGCAATCGCCGTCCTCGCCCCCTTCGCCCTGCGCGCGACCTGGCGGCGGCGCACCCTGATCCGCCGCCATCTGGGCTATGTCACCCTCGCCGCCCTCCTGGGCGTCACCCTCTACAACACACTCGTCAACCAGGCGGGCCTGACCGCCCCCGCCTCCACCATGGGCATGATCATGGCCGCCTCGCCGGTGCTGATAGCGGTGTGCGAACGACTCGGCGGCACCCGCCTCGGCCTCCGGCGCATCGCGGGCCTGGCCGTCGCCTGTCTCGGAGTACTGCTGCTGTCCGGCGACGGAGCGCTGCCCTCCGGCTTCGCCGCGGGCGAACTGTGGATGCTCGCGGCCGCGGTGAGCTTCGCCTCGTACAGCGTCCTGCTGCGCCGCCGCCCGCCGGAGCTGGGCGGCCTGCCGTTCCTCTTCGCCGCCTTCGCGCTCGGCACGCTGCTGCTGGCTCCCGCCCACGCCCTCAGCGTCGCCGTCCAAGGCGGCTTCGAGCCGACCGCGGCGACCGTCGGACCGCTGCTCTACGTCGGCGTGTTCTCCTCCGCGCTCGCGTACTTCGCCTGGAACAAGGCCGTCGCACTGATCGGCCCGGCCCGCGCGGGCGTCGTCTACCACCTCCAGCCCGTGTGTGTCGCCGCCCTCTCCTTCGTCATCCTCGGTGAGCGGACCGGCCCGGCCGGGCTGCTGTGCATGGGGCTGATCCTCGGCGGAGTCGCCCTGGCCGCCACGGGGCGCTCCCGATGAGCCGGTACCGTGGCCGCGCATGACCGAATGGGACGTCAGAAAGCTGCGGATTCTGCGCACGCTGCACGAGCGGGGAACCGTCACGGCCGCCGCCGAGGCGCTGTCGATGACCCCCTCGGCCGTCTCGCAGCAGCTGGCCAACCTCGGCCGGCAACTCGGGGTGGAACTGCTCGAAGCCCACGGTCGGCGGGTCCGGCTCACCGGCGCGGCCCATCTGGTGCTGCGGCACGCGGAGGAGGTCTTCGCACGGCTGGAGCAGGCCGACGCCGAACTGACGGCCTATCGGCGCGGTGAGACCGGGCGGGTGCGCATCGGCGCGTTCTCGACGGCCGTGCCCGCGCTCGTCGTCCCCGCGGTACGAAAGCTCCGCACCGCGCATCCGGACCTGGAGGTGCGGGTCCGAGAGGCGGAGGCGGCACAGGCGTACGAGCTGCTGTCGTCCGGCGACGTGGACCTCGCGCTCTCCCTCGCGGCACACGCGCCCACGGCCCGCGACGCCCGCTTCAGCAGGGCGCCGCTGCTCGCCGACCCCCTCGACGTGGCCCTGCCCGCCGGCCATCCGCTGGCCGCCGCGCCAGGGCTGCGGCTGGCGGAGCTGTCCGGCGAGCGGTGGATCTTCGGAGGCAGCGGCCCGTGGTCCCAGATCACGCTCACCGCGTGCGAGGCGGCCGGGTTTGTCCCCGAACAGGCCCACTCGGCGTCCGGGTGGGCCGTGATCCTGGCGATGGTCGAGGCGGGGATGGGCGTCGCCCTCATCCCCCGTATGGCGGCCGCGGAACGCCCCGCGGGTGTGGCGATGCGCGTCCTGGCGGCGGATCAGCCCCGCCGCCATGTCATCGCCGCGGTCCGCCGCGGCGCCGAGACGGCCCCCGGGACCGCCCGCCTGCTGACGGCCCTGCGGGACGCGGCGGCGGCGCGGGAGGAGCCCTGACGCTCCGGTCAGGCCGCGGTGCGGGGGTGGACGGTCATGGGCACATGGTTCGGGTGCGCCATCGCGGAGGCGGCGGCCCGGGGCGTGTGACCGGGTGCCTGACGGAGCTGCCAGCGGCGCAAGACCGTCGCCAGCGTGATCGTCGCCTCGGTCCAGGAGAAGACGTCGCCGATGCACTTCCGGTTGCCGGCCCCGAAGGGCACGAACGCCTCACGGGCCAGACCTGCCCGGCGCTCCGGCAGCCACCGGTCGGGGTCGAATCGGTCGGGCTCCGTGTACAGGCCGGGATCCCGGTGCAGTGCGTACAGGCTGAAGGCCACCTCCGCACCGGCCGGGAGGGCGAATCCGCCAAGCTCGACTTCAGCCGTCGTCCGGCGCATCAGCAGGGTGACGCCGTAAAGGCGGATCACCTCGTCCAGAACCCGGCGGATGCCGGTGAGGCGGGGGACGTCCTCGATGGTCACCGCGCGGTCGCCGACGATCTCCTCGATCTCCGCCACCAGCTCCTCCTCGACCTCGGGGTGCCGGGCGAGTTCATGGAAGGCCCAGGCGAGCGTCGAGGCGGTGGTTTCGGTGCCGGCGAACAGGATGGTGACGAGTTCGTCCCGGACCTCTTCGTCGCTGAGTGCCTCTCCGGTGTCCGCGTCCCGGGCGGTTAGCAGCACGGACAACAGGTCCGGGCGGTCAGTCCGTCCGGAGACGCGGGTCTTGGCGATCACGTCGTCGATCACGCGGCGCATGCTGTCAGACGCGGCGTCGAAGTCCCGGTTGGCGCGCACGGGGAGCCGGTCGAGTACCTTGGGCGAGGCCGCTCGTATCAGCATGTTCTTCAGGATGACCGGAAGGTTCCGGCGCACGGCCTCGACTGCGGGCCGCCCGATGTCGGTGGAGAACATGGTCGCGGCCAGCGTCTCGATGGCGTACTCGCCCATCACCTGCTCGACCGCGATCCGCTGGCCCGGCGACCATGACTCGGCGAGCGCCAGCGCCCGGCCACTCATGATCTCGGCGTAGCCCGCGATGCGCTGCTGGTGGAACATCGGCTGCATCAGCCGGCGATGCCTGCGGTGGGTCTCGCCGCTCGCCGTGGCGAGGCCGTTCCCGACGAGCGGCCGCACCCGGTCGTACAGCCGTCCCTTTTCGAAGCTGCGCGCCTGCCTCACCGTCACGTCATGGACCAGCCCGGCGGTGGTGACCACATACACGGGCATGGTCCCCAGGTCGACCCGGACCAGTTCGCCGTGCTTCCGCAGCGAGGTGAGGAAGCCGAGTGGGTCACGCCACAGTTTCACCGCGTGTCCCAGCAGTGGCAGGCCCCCGGGGGCCTTGGGGACGGACTGCGGGCGAGCTGACAACGAAGACTCCTTTCTGCCGGACCGCTACGCGGCTTGCTGCACCGGCCGGTGCAGCAAGCCCGGCGAGGCTGACGCCCGGACGGGCAGGAGCTCCCACCACCAGGCGATGACGGGGATGTCCAGCGGCTCGTCGCTGTCGTCGGTAGGTGTGTCTCGGAAGGCCGACGGCACCGGCGCCGGGTCGTCCGGCGTGCTGTAGCGGAGGGAGCTTACGCCCCAGTCCTGCGCGGCTCGGATGAAACAGGCCAGGCTGTGCAGATACTGGCGGAGCTGCGGGCTGCCCCGCCGCCCCAAGTGCTCGCTCAGCCGCTGGAACAGGCACATCACCCGGTCCCGCTGGTGGATCGCGTAACCGAGAGCCTCCCGTGGCCCGAGACCCTGATGCTCCTGCAGCACGCGCAGGGCGTTGAGGTAGTACTCGGAGCCTGCCTTCTCCTTGTTGTACGAGAGGATGTCGTTGTCCCAGGTGATGACGAACGACGCCATCTCGGCCGCCGCACGCACCGCGTCATGGTCACGCTCATGCGGCTGGAGCTCATAGCCGTACCCCATCTCCAGCAGGGGGAGGACCACGGTTGTGGCCCCGTCGTACAGCCGCATCAGAGTGTAGTCGTCGAGGCAGGGCACGGTCCCGGACCGGCGGTGGGCGGCCTCCCACACCACGGAGAAGAAGTACTCGCGCAGGGCGTCCACCCAGCGGGCCCGCTGGCCGGGCGCGCCGTAGCGGTCGACGCGGAGACGCAGATCCCGCAGGCCCGCTGCCAGGGGGTCCTGCTGCAGTATCCCGGCTTCCGGGTCCTGGGCGACGCGCAGCAGCCGGTGGAGGTAGCCCGTCAGCGCACCGGGGCGGCGGCCGAGTTCGCCCTCCTCGCAGTGGCCGTCGTCCACGCCGAACAGCCAGAGCACGAAGTCCGAGAGGAGGGAGACGACTTCCTCGTGGCCCTCGGGGAGGATTCGGGCGGCGAACGTTCCGATGTCGTGCCGCACGAGTCTGCCGCGCAGGTCCTCCGTGCCGATGCGAAACGTTTCCGCCCAGGCCGCGGTCTGGACGTCTATCTCCGCATGACGGGGGTGGATCGCGGGGGGAAAGGGGGAATAGAGAGGCGGAACTATCAGATCGGGCGGCACGACGGCCTTCCTCTCGCTCCGGGGGGCATGCGTGTGGGCCGACTCAGCCCTCACACATGCCACTTGCGCCACACAGTGATCAACTATGGCGCATAGTAGCCACTCGCCACTCCGCTTCCAACGGAACGTTTTCCCGCTGAACCAGCATCAAAGGTGCTATTCACCGCTGCGTACGAAACAGCGACCTCCACCACGGGGTATGCGACGGTCCGGAATCCGCCGTCTCCCACGATTCCGCCGCAGACGTGGCGGGCACCGGAGGCCGTGCGGACGCCGGGGCCGTCGAGGCGAAGTCGGTCTCCGCCCCGGGCGCAGGGACTTCGCCGGTCGTGTACGGGGACGGCGGCGTGAACCGCACGGGCAGTGACTGCAGCCGCTTGGACAGCCAGGCCGCGCTCCACCGCAGCTGGTTCTCGTCCACCGCCAGCCTGAGGTCGGGCAGCCGAGCCAGCAGTGTGTCGACGCCGGTGTCGGCGATGGCCCTGCCGATGTCCTGGCCCGGGCACTCGTGCGGACCGCTGCTGAACGCCAGATGAGCACGGTTGCCCTGCAGCGAGGCGGACAGATCTGGTCTGATCTCGGGATCGACGTTCCCCGCCGCGATGCCGAGCAACAGCATGTCCCCGGCCTTGATCTGCCGGCCGCCGAGCACCGTGTCCCCCGTGGCCCAGCGGCCCGGCACCGCAGACATCGGAGGCTCGTCCCACAGCACCTGCTCCAGAGCGTTGGGCAGCGTCATATGGCCGCCGGCCAGGTTCGCCCGGAAGCGGCGGTCGGTCAGCACCAGCCGCAGGGTGCTCGCGATCAGATTGACCGTGGTCTCGTTCGCGGCTACCAGGACCAGCCGCAGATGCTCCAGCACCTCGTCGTCGCTGAGACCGGCGTCATGGCCGATGAGCCAGCTCGCGAAGTCGCTGCCCGGCTGCTCCTTCTTCCGCTCGGCCAGCTGACGCAGCGTCGTGACGACGAAGTCATTGCTCTTCAGAGCCGTTTCCGTGCCCTTCAGCAGATCGAGCACGGCATCCACCAACTTCCCGCCGTATCCCTCGGGCATGCCGAGCAGCTGCGTCATCACCAGCATGGGCAATTTCTCGGCGAAGTCCCCGATCAGATCTGCCTCTCCGGAGGCGGCGAACCCGTCGATCAGCTGTTGGGTGTAGCGGATGACATAGCGCCGCACGCCCCTGCGGTCGAACTGCGCCAGGCTGTCGGTGACCGCCGAGCGCAGCCGTTCATGCTCGCGCCCGTCGGCGAAGACGCACACCGGCTGCCACTGGACCATGGGCCGCAACGGATTATCCGGGGAGACCTTCCCCTCCCGGAACATGTGCCAGTTGCGCGAGTCGCGGGAGAACCGGGAGGGGGAACGGGTCACCTCCAGCAGTTCGCGGTAGCCCAGCACCAGCCACGCCGGCAGATCCCCGTGCAGCAGCACCGGCGCGACCGGCCCGTGCTCCTTGCGGAGCGCCTCGTACAGGCCCTGTGGGTCCGCCTCGGCCTCCGGGCCGTATAGGCGGCGCAGCCGGTCCGGGCCGGCTGCATGGGCGGGGCAGCCGGGCGGCGGCATGGCGGGAGAGCCATGGGCGGGAAGGGGTCCGTGGGTGGGTTCGGCGGCGGTCATGACGCCTCCTGCGTCGTGGCGAGGGTCTGGAGGTAGCGCATCAGCGTCATCAGCACATCGCGGCTGGACGCGCGGTCACGCGCGTCGCACGGCACGATCGGCACCGCCTCTGGCAGGTCGAGCGCGCCCCGCAGTTCGGCGACCGGATACCGGGGGGCGTCCGGGAAGGAGTTGACGGCGACCACGAAGGGCACGCCGCGCTCCTCCAGCCGGCCCAGCACATCGAAGGAGACCTCCAGGCGGCGGGTGTCGACCAGTACCACCGCGCCCAGGGCTCCCTCGAAGAGGCCCCGCCACAGGAACCAGAAGCGCTCCTGACCAGGGGTGCCGAACAGATAGAGGACCAGTTCCTCGTTGATGCTGATCCGGCCGAAGTCCATGGCCACGGTCGTGGAGGTCTTGCTGGAGACGCCCGCGGTGTCGTCCACGCCGACCCCGGCCTGGGTCATCGTCTCCTCGGTGGTCAGCGGCCGGATCTCGCTGACCGAGCCCACCAGCGTGGTCTTGCCGACGCCGAAGCCGCCCACGATCACCACCTTCACGGCGGCGGTGGCGGTCTCCGGCAGCACATCCTCGCTCCGCGGGCCGCGCTCAAGGGCGGCAGCCTGTTCAGAGCCGTTGAAGTCCATCGATCACTGCCTCAATCAAAGCGCGGTCGGGGAGTCGGGCGGGTGGCACGGGGGCGCGGGCGATCACCCGGTCCTGGTCGAGGAGATCGCCGAGCAGCACCGTCACGACGCTCACCGGGAGCCGTAAGTACGCGGAGATCTCCGCCACCGACAGCGGCGCCTTGCAGATCCGCACGATGGCCGTGTGCTCCGGCTGCATGCCGGGCTTCGGCCCGGACCTGGCCACGATCAGCGTGACCAGGTCCAGTTCGGCCGGGGCGGAGGCTCCGCTGCGGCCACCGGTGATGACGTAGAGCCGCTCGGGACTGGTCTCCTCCCAGTCGCTCACCTGGCTCCGTCCTGACGCGGCGGGCTGCTGAGATGTTCCCCGATCCGCAGGACCAGGTCCCGCATCTGCTGGCCCATCAGCCCGGCGTCGACGCCCTCGTCGGCGAGGACGGCGAGAAAGGCTCCGGCGCCCGCGGCCATGAGATAGAAGAAGCCGCCGTCCATCTCGATCACGACGAGTCTCATCCGGCCGTCGCTGTGCGGGAGTTCTGCCGCGACCGCGCTCGCGAGGGACTGCAGCCCGGCGCAGGCGGCCGCCAGCCGGTCGGCGGTGTCGTCGTCGGCGCCGTGCTGGGCCATGCGCAGACCGTCGGCCGAGAGCACCACGACATGCCTGGTCTGCGGCACGCCTTCGGCGAGGTCCTTGAGCATCCAGTCCATGTTGGCCTGCTGCTGAATCATGGCTGTGTGTTCCCCTTGCTCGCTTCGGTGGTCTCCCCGGACACGCCGTTCTGGAAGGCGGCCAGCCACATGCCGGGCTGCACCTGCGGCGGTGCGGGTCTGTTCTCGGGGGACCGGTGATCGGACGGCTGCCCTGAGCCGTGGTCGGGCTCATGTCCCCCTGCCGGACCGGGCCCTTGTCCGGCGCCCGGCCATGGCCCCGCGGCGCCGGCCGCGGCCCCGGGGCGTCGGCCGGCCGCCATCGCCCCCTCGCCGGCCGCCCGCTCGTCCGCAGCCGCGGTGACGCGCTGCTTGCGGCGGCGCTGCGGCAGTCCGTTCGCCGTGCGCTCGGTCACCAGGGGGGCCGGGTCCTCGGCCGCCGTCGGGCCGCTGACCGGCCGGGCTGCGGCCACGGCTGCGGCCGGGGTCTGGACGGGAGCGGGCGCGGCGCCCGGTGTGGCCGTGGCCCGCGGCCCGGAGGACGCGCCGATGCCGTGCGCGAGGCCGGTCGCGGACGCGGCGGCGGTGATCAGGCCCTGCGGCACCACCAGGACGGCGCGCACACCCCCGTATGCGGAGGAGCGCAGCGAGACCTGGAAGCCGTACGCCTGCGCCAGCCGTCCCACCACCGCCAGGCCCAGGCGCGGGGTCTCCCCGAGGTCGGTGAGGTCGAGACCCTGCTGGGCCTGGCGCAGCGTCCGCTCGGCCCGCCTGCGGGCCTCCTCGCTCATGGAGACGCCGCCGTCCTCGATCTCGATCGCGATGCCCGACTGCACCTCGACGGCGGTGAGATGGACCTTGGCCTGCGGCGGCGAGTAGCGGGTGGCGTTGTCCAGCAGTTCGGCGAGCGCGTGGATCAGCGGTTCGACGGCGGAGCCGACGACGGCCACCTCGGAGACGGAGTGCAGCTCGACCCGCTGGTAGTCGATGATCCGCGACATGGCGCCGCGCAGCACGCTGTAGAGCGGCACGGCCCTGCTCCACTGGCGGCCGGGCCGCGCGCCGCCGAGTACGGCGATGGAGTCGGCGAGCCGGCCGATCAGGGCGGTGCCGTGGTCGATGCGCAGCAGGTCGCCGAAGACCTCGGGCGACTTGCCGTGCCTGTCCTCCATCTCCCGTAGTTCCTGGGCCTGCTGGTGGACGATGGCCTGCACACGGCGGGCGATGTTGACGAAGGCGCGCTGTGCCGAGTCGCGCAGATCCTCTTCGGCGACGACGGCGTCGACGACCGTGCGCACGACTGCCTGGTGGGCGTCGGGGGCGGGCAGCGAGTTGAGCACGTCTTCGGGGAAGTCCCCCTTGCGGAGCCGTTCCACGGCCTCCGGCAGCAGGGTTCCGGCGAGATGAGCGGTCTCGGCGTCCCGTTCGGACAGTAACGCCTCCCGCTCGGCTATTCGACGGCGGAGCCCGTCGATGGCCCGGCCGCGCCGGGCGGCTTCGGCGCCGATGGCGGCGACTGCGACGGTCGCGATTCCTCCGACGACCGCGACGGGCACACGTGCCGCGTCCGCGGCCAGGGCCGTGGTGACGGCCGTGGCGACGGCGGTCAGCACAGCGGGCAGCAGCCACCCGAAGGTTGCCGGGGCGGAGGCGGACCCGCGGCTTCCATTTCCAGGCGACGATTCCTCACGGACCATCAGCACCCTCAAACGATCGAACGAAAAGGATCACCGGACAACGCTGAGCGAGCATAGTCGTTCATTTGGACGGGGGTTGACGCCGGGTCATAAAAACGGAACGGTCCATGCCTGCTGCAAGCCGCCCGCAAACGGGCATTTGGTGATACCGCAACGCCGAGGGCGCGGAGGGCCGTCCGGCCCTCCGCGCCCCTGAAGCGACGGCAGCGTTCGAGGTCAGGCGGCGGCCGCGTCCGCAGCCTGTGCCTTCAGCGCACGCTCCACGCCCGACCGCGACTCCAGGACGAGCCGCCGCAGGGCCGCGCTCGGTTCGGCTGAATCCAGCCAGGCGTCGGTTGCGTCCAGAGTGTCCTGTGTGATTTGGAGCGTCGGGTACAGACCGACCGCGATCTGCTGGGCGATCTCATGGCTGCGCGTCTCCCACACGCCCTTGACCGCCGCGAAGTACTTCTCGCTGTACGGGGCGAGCAGCTCGCGTTGGTCGCTCTGGAGGAACCCGGAGATCACCGCCTCCTGCATGGCGTTCGGCAGCGTGTCGGACTCCACGACCGACGCCCACGCCTCCGCCTTCGCCTCCTGGGTCGGCCGCGCCGCCCGGGCGGTGGCCGCATGGCGCTCACCGGCGGCCGTCCTGTCCCGCTCGTACTCCGCCGCGATGTGCTCCTCCTCGAAGTCGCCCACCGCTGCCAGCCGCTCCACGAACGCCCAGCGCAGCTCGGCGTCCACTGCGAGGCCCTCGATCGTCTCGGCGCCGTCCAGCAGCGCGCGCAGCAGCTCGGTCTGCTGCGGGGTGCGGGCGGTGGCGGCGAAGGCCCGCGCCCAGGCGAGCTGGTGGTCGCTGCCCGGCTCCGCGGTGCGCAGATGCGCCAGAGTCGCCTCAGTCCACTGCGTCAGCCCCGCCTCGCGCCACTCCGGCGCCGCGTACAGATCGATCGCCAGCTTCACCTGCCGGTGCAGGGACTGCACCACGCCGATGTCTGACTCCTTGGCGATGCCCGACAGCACCAGCGCCAGATAGTCGCGCGCGGCCAGCTCGCCGTCGCGGGTCATGTCCCAGGCGGAGGCCCAGCACAGCGCTCGCGGCAGCGACTCGGTGAAGTCGCCCAGATGCTCTGTGACCGTCTTCAGCGAGACCTCGTCCAGCCGCACCTTGGCGTACGACAGATCGTCGTCGTTGAGCAGGACGATGGCCGGACGCCTGCGGCCGGTCAGCTCGGCCACGGGGGTCAGCTCGCCGTCCACGTCCAGCTCGATCCGGTGGGTGCGCACCAGCCGGCCGGCCTCGTCCAGGTCGTAGCATCCGATCGCGATCCGGTGCGGCCGCAGCAGGGGCTCGCCCTTGGCCCCCGCCGGCAGCGCCGGGGCCTCCTGGCGCACCGCGAAGGACGTGATCACGCCGTCCGGGCCTGCTGTGTCCACTTCGATCTCGGGTCGCAGGATGTTGATGCCCGCGGTCTCCAGCCACGCCTTCGACCATGCCTTCAGATCACGGCCGCTGGTCTCCTCCAGCGCGCCGAGCAGATCGGACAGCCGGGTGTTGCCGAAGGCGTGGCGCTTGAAGTAGGCCTGTACGCCCCGGAAGAACTCTTCCATCCCCACATACGCCACCAGCTGCTTGAGCACGGATGCGCCCTTGGCGTAGGTGATGCCGTCAAAGTTGACCAGCACATCGTCCAGGTCGCGGATCTCGGCCATGATCGGGTGCGTGGACGGCAGCTGGTCCTGCCGGTACGCCCAGGTCTTCATCGAGTTCGCGAAGGTCGTCCAGGCGTGCGGCCACTTGGAGCCCGGCGCGTACGCCTGGCAGGCGATGGAGGTGAAGGTGGCGAACGACTCGTTCAGCCAGAGGTCGTTCCACCACTCCATGGTGACCAGATCGCCGAACCACATATGGGCCAGCTCGTGCAGGATGGTCTCCGCCCGCACCTCGTACGCCGCGTCCGTCACCTTCGAGCGGAAGACGTACTGGTCGCGGATGGTCACCGCGCCCGCGTTCTCCATCGCACCCGCGTTGAACTCCGGCACGAAGAGCTGGTCGTACTTGGCGAACGGGTACGGGTAGTCGAACTTCTCCTGGAACCAGTCGAAGCCCTGCCGGGTGACCTCGAAGATCGCCTCCGCGTCCAGGAACTCGGCCAGCGACGGCCGGCAGTACACCCCGAGCGGCACGACCCGGCCGTCCTTCTCGTAGGTGCTGTGCACCGAGTGGTACGGACCCACGATGAGCGCCGTGACATAGGTGGACATCCGGGGCGTGGGCTCAAACCGCCACTCATTGTCCTCGGGCTTGGGCGTCGGGGAGTTCGAGATCACCGTCCAGCCCTCCGGGGCCTTCACGGTGAACTGGAACGTCGCCTTCAGATCCGGCTGCTCGAAGCTGGCGAACACCCGGCGCGCGTCCGGCACCTCGAACTGCGTGTACAGATACGCCTGCTCGTCCACCGGGTCGACGAACCGGTGCAGGCCTTCACCGGTGTTGGTGTACGCGCAGTCGGCGACGACCTTCAGCTCGTTGCGGCCCTCGCGCAGATGCTTCAGCGCGATCCGGGAGTCCCGGAAGACGGCGGCCACATCCAGCGCCTTGCCGTTCAGCTCCACCTGGTGCACGGCCGGGGCCACCAGATCGATGAAGGTCTCCGCACCGTCCTCGGCGCAGTCGAAGCGCACCCGGGTCACGGACCGGTAGGCGCCTTCCCCTTGCTCCGCCGGGGAGGCCCCGCTCCCCTGCGCGCCGCTGAGGTCCAGGTCGATCTCGTACGAGTCGACGGTGAGCAGCTCCGCCCGCCGCTGCGCCTCTTCACGGGTCAGATTTGTGCCAGGCACCCGGTCATCTCCTCGTTCTGTGACGTTTGGGTCATCCTTCCACGGCACGGTTCCGCGACGCGCGCGGGATTTGCGGGACCGGGACGCCGTCGGCCGCCTCCGGAGGATCCGGAGGCGGCCGACGCGGGGAGTGAGGCCGTCAGGGCGGGCCCAGGCCTACAGCCGACGGCGCCCGGTCTGCCCGTGGGCGATGCGAGCCACAGAAATCAGGCCAGCTCCTGTGCGACGAGCTCCGCGATCTGGACCGCGTTCAGCGCGGCGCCCTTGCGGAGGTTGTCGTTGGAGAGGAACAGCGCAAGGCCGTTCTCCACCGTCTCGTCCACCCGGATGCGGCCCACGTACGACGCGTCCCTGCCGGCTGCCTGCAGCGGGGTGGGGATCTCCGAGAGCTCCACGCCGTCGGCGACCTTCAGCAGCTCATGGGCGCGCTCGACGCTGATCGGACGCTCGAAGCGGGCGTTGACCTGGAGCGAGTGGCCGGAGAAGACCGGGACGCGGACACAGGTGCCGGAGACCTTGAGGTCCGGGATCTCCAGGATCTTGCGGGACTCGTGGCGGAGCTTCTGCTCCTCGTCCGTCTCGAAGGAGCCGTCGTCGACGACGCTGCCCGCGAGCGGCAGCACATTGAAGGCGATGGGGCGCTTGTAGACGCCGGGCTCAGGGAAGGAGACCGCCTCGCCGTCGAAAGTCAGCCGGTCGGCCTCGGCGATGACCTCCGACGCCTGCTTGTGCAGCTCGGCGACGCCCGCCAGGCCGGAGCCGGACACGGCCTGGTAGGTGGTGGCGACCATGGCGGTCAGCCCGGCCTCGGCGTGCAGCGGCCGCAGCACGGGCATCGCGGCCATCGTGGTGCAGTTCGGATTGGCGATGATCCCCTTGGGGCGCTCCTTGACCGCGTGCGGGTTGACCTCGGAGACCACGAGGGGGACCTCGGGGTGGCGCCGCCAGGCGGAGGAGTTGTCGATCACGACCGCGCCCTGGGCGGCGACCTTCTCGGCGAGCGCCCTGGAGGTCGCGCCGCCGGCCGAGAACAGCACGATGTCCAGACCCGTGTAGTCGGCAGCGGCCGCGTCCTCGACGGTGATCTGCTGTCCCTGCCAGTCGAGGGCGGTGCCGGCCGACCGGGCCGAGGCGAACAGCCGCAGCCCCTCGACCGGGAACTTCCGCTCGGCGAGGATGCTCCGCATGACTCCGCCCACCTGACCGGTGGCTCCGACGATTCCGACCCTCACGGACGACTCCTTAGTGCTGGTTCCGGCGCTGATCCACTGCCGCTGCGCCTGCCCGGACGTTGTTCCATGATGCGTATGTCCTGACCCGGCTTGTCCAATCCATTGTCCGAGGGGCGGGACGTGTGAGACATCCCATGCGGTTCCGGCACGGGAGGGCCGGGCGTCCGACACGGAAGGGCCGGGCGCTGCGGCAGCACCCGGCCCTCTATGTGAGCTGCGTCACTTCTATGAGGTGATGACCTTCTCGATCACCACGCTGCCCGCGCCCGCGACCGTGCCGCGGCCGTTCAGCAGCTTCACCTCACCGAAGAACTGCCGCCCCTCGGGAGCCTCGCCGACCACCAGCACCTCGGCGCCGACCTGCGCCGAGCCGCCGCTGGCGAGCTTGACGGGGACGCTGGAGTCGACCAGGACGTCGCCGAGCGCCGACGAGAAGAACACATCGCGGTAGTCGTACTCGGTGGTCCCGGCCGGAACCGAGTAGCCGTCGATCACGATGGTGTATGTGCCCGCGGCGGGGTTGGTCAGGCTGACCGACTCCTCCGAGTCGCCGTCGGCGGACTGACCGACGCGCACCCCGTCCTTGTAGACCGTGAGGTCCAGGTCCGCGCCGTTGTCGGAGGGCGAGCCGATGGCCACGTCCAGGCGCTCCACGCCCTCGCCGATGGTGACCGTGGACTCCTTGGACTCGCCGTCCGCGATCGTGGGCCGCTCCACCTTCGCCGAGCCCAGCGAGCCGCCCGCCAGCCTCCCGTCGATCGCGGCGAAGCCGTTGGTCACCTCCCACTCGACGGCGGCCGGGGTGCCGAGCCTCGCCTCGGGCAGGGTCTTGACCGCCGGGTCGAAGTCCGCACCGAGGACGGTGACGTCCAGCTCGTACGGGTTGTTCAGCAGCGGGGACGTACGGCGCGACTCGACCTCGATCTCCCAGACGCCCGGCAGCGGCTCACTGTAGGAGCGCAGGTCGGGGCGGCACTCGTTGGCCGGGTGCTGGTAGTTCGGGTAGCAGAAGATCGTCGAGCTGTCGTCGACCGGCAGACCGTAGGGGTGGATGCCGATGAACCGGGTCTGGGAGCCCTTGGCGAGCCCGCCCAGCGCGACCTCGAGGTTCTTCGCGCCCTCGGGCACGGTCACGAAGTACGACCGGGTGCTGTTGCGCTGCACGGCGCCGGAGGCGGAGAAGGAGTAGTCCGGCTTCGCCAGCTCGTGCGCGACGACGACGGTGGCCAGGATCTGCTTGTCCACGCCCTGGGTGCGGCGGTCGTCGACCTCCAGGATGGCGCTGTGCACGCCGGCCGTCTTGGGCCGGGCCTGCACGGTCACGGTGACCGGCTGGTTCAGCGGCAGCGTGACCTTGCCGCCGCCGGGCAGCCGGAAGGCGCCGTCGTTGTTCTTCCACTTCAGCCTGTGCGCCACGGCCCCGTCGGGGCCGCTGGTGCGGGTGACCGTGATGTCGTACGTACGGCTCTGGCCGGCCTTCAGCCCGCCCTCGCGGTCGTACAGGCCCGTGCCAAAGCCCGGGGTCTCGAGCGCGAAGTCGATCGAGGTGTCCACCGGGGCCTTGACGGTGTACGCGTGGGCGTCCGCGTCCTTCTCGGCGGTCTTCTTGATGACCTTCCACGCGCCCACGATGTTGATCAGGCCCGCGCCCTGCTCATGGGCCTGCACACCGGGGATGTGCTTGGCGGTGCTGGTCAGCGCGGTGCGCAGCCGCGCCGGGGTCAGCTCGATGTTCCTCTGCTCGGCGGCAGACAGCAGCAGCGCGCTCGCGCCCGCGGCCTGCGGAGAGGACATCGAGGTGCCCTGGAGCATCGAGTAGCCGGGCGGGAGCTCATAGCCCGCCTCCTTGACCGGGCCCCCGGGGGTCCAGGTCTGGGTGGTGTTGATCGCCGCGCCGGGCGCGGTCAGCGTCGGGGTGAAGCCGCCGTCCTCGCGCGGCCCGCGGGAGGAGAAGGGCAGCATGGCGTACTTCTTCTGCACTCCGGAGCCGTAGTTGGCGGCCCAGGTCTCCTTGGAGATGGACGCGCCGACCGAGATCACCTTGTCGGCGACCGCCGGGTCGCCGATGGTGTTGAGCCCCGGGCCCTCGTTGCCCGCGGAGATCACCAGCTGGACGCCGTAGACGTCGATGAGCCGGTTGTAGAGCTCGGCGCGGGCGTTGTTGCCGTCGTTGAGCGGGGGGAGTCCGCCGATGGACATGTTGACGATGTCCACGCCGCGGTCGATGACCAGATCGGCCATGCCCTCGGTGAGGGCGACATTGGTGCAGCCTCCGCTCCAGGTGCAGGCGCGCGAGGAGACGATCTTCGCTCCGGGGGCCGCGCCGTTCATCCTGCCGCCGAAGAGGCCGTTGGCCGCGGCGATGCCCGCCACATGCGTGCCGTGCGAGCCCTCGATGACGCCGATGCTGACATAGTCGGCCGTCGCGCCCTCCGCGTTGTAGACGACGTCCTTGCGGACCTCGATCACGAACGGGATGCGTTCGGCGACCGCGGTGGCCGGGTCGTCCTCGCCGAAGTAGCCGACCTGGAAGCCGTTCTTGTACGGCTTCATGACGGCGTCGTCGGTGAAGTCCGCGTTGCCGTTGAGGTCCACGCGGACGGTGCGGGTGCCCGGGTCGTACAGCAGGCCCCACACGTCCGTGGTGTCGCCGTCGCGGTTGAGGTCGCCCGCCATGTCGCCGCCCTTGGTGGCGGCCTCGGCGAAGAGGTTGAACTTGTACTGCCCCGCGGGGGCCCGGTACGTACGCCCGTTCACGCTGAACGTCGGCCCGCTGACATCGCGGCGCATCTGCCGCCAGGTGCCGTCCCCGTCGGTCACGGGGTCGGTCGCGGTCACCCAGTCGACGATCTTCCGCTCGCCCGTCGTCGTCTTCTGCAGCGCCGGGTGGCCCAGGTCCACGCCCGAGTCCAGGATGCCGATGGTCACGCCGCGGCCGTCGGCCTTCGGGTTCTTCTTGACGAAGTCCACCGCACCGGTCTCGAACGACGGGTTGTACGGGTTCTTCGCGGGCGTCTTCCTGCCCGGCGCCGGGTACTTCCCGCCCTGCGCCTCGGCCGTGCCCACGCCCTGGGCCGTGTCCGCCGCGGGCGTGGGGTCGTCCAGCCGGATCTCGTGCTTGAGGTCGATCCCGTGGACGCTGGAGAGCTTGGCGGCTGCCTTGAGCGCCGCATCGGCCTTCTCCGTCGGCAGTGTGGCCCGCACATAGCCGAGCTTGTCGTACGTCCTGCCGACCGAAGCGCCCGTGACGGCGTCGAGCTGCTCGGCGACCTGCTCCGTCTGCCCGGGGGCGGTGGCCACCATCACGGTGACGCTCTTCTCGCCCTTGGCCTCGGCCTGCGCCAGCAGTTCCTCATCGGCCGAGCCGAGTTTCTCCTTGGCCGGCGCGGCCGGTTTGGCGGCCTTCGCGCCGCCGTTCCCCACGGGATCGTCCGCGACCCCTGCGGCGAACGCGGGCCCGCCGCCCGCGGCGACCAACGCGGTCACCACGGCCGCGGCACCCGCGATCCGGGCCGCACGTCTGCGGCCGCGGCGTCTCTGGCCTGGTATGGAACGCTCCGACGGGGAGCTCTGGGATTGGGGGGTGGTCATCTGCATCCCTGTTTTGTGAGGTCTTACAGAGCTGGAGTCCGGATTCCGGTGCCGGACGACCGCTCAGCCTTTCGCAAGTGACAGGGGTTTGTGGAGGGTTGACGGAGATGCCGGGACGCCATTGGCGTACATCCGCCACCGCGGCCGATACGCCACACGGAACAAAACGGAACGACCGGAGCCGGGTTGTCGGCCCGTACTTCTAACCTCGGCCCATGAAGGTCACCAGGAAGACGCTGCGCGTCGCCGCCTATGCCGTGTGCGTGCGCGACGAGGAGATACTGCTCGCCCGATGGGTGGCGCGGGACGGGAGCAGGCGGTGGACGCTGCCCGGCGGCGGGATGGACGCGGGGGAGGATCCACTGGACACGGTCGTACGCGAGGTGGGGGAGGAGACCGGCTACCGGGCAGAGATGACCGCGCTGCTGGGCGTGCACACCAATCTCGTCCGTCACCGCCGGCGCTTCGGGCGGCACAGGGACTTCCAGGCGCTGCGCCTGGTGTACGAGGGGAGGGTTGCCGGCGGCGAGCTGCGCCCGGAGACGGGCGGGTCCACGGATCTCGCCGCCTGGCATCCGCTGGCCCGGGTGCCGGAGCTGGCACGGGTCGAGGTGGTGGACGTCGGACTCGAGCTGTGGCGCTCCCGGCCGCCGACGGGACGGGTCTGAGGCGCGGTCAGCGGGGGAGCACCACCACATACGAGGCCGGGTCGCGGTCGCAGGAGGCCATCAGCGCCGTACGCACCACGGTCGCCTGCTGCTCCGGCGACTCGCGCAGCTTCTTCGGGGTGATGTGGACGACGGTGATGCCGAGCCGCTCCAGATGTTCCCGCCTGCGGGCGTACTCCGACCACATCGTGTCCTCGTCGTGCCGGGGCGCACGGGTGTCCAGTTCGACGGCGACCGCGTGTTCCGGCCAGTAGGCGTCCACGCCGCCCAGATTCGGGCCGCCCGGCAGCCGGAGGTCCACGTTCCACACCGGGTCGGGAAGGCGCTGGGACCGCACCATCTCGTACAGGCGGTCCTCGGCCAGCGCCCGCCCCTCGGCGAGCAGCGAGTCGACGGCGTCCACCACATGGGGGCGGGTGAGCAGCCGGGCCCGGGTCAGCTCCTTGACCACGGCGGCCGGTTCGCAGCGACCGCCGCGCACCGCCTCGGTGAGCAGCCGGCGCACCGAGTCGCCGTCGGCGAGCTGCGCCACCGCGTCCGCCAGCGCACGCGGCACCGGCGCCACCGGCACGCCGGTGATCTCCTGTGGTCTGGGCAGCGAATGCGCCCGCACCAGCCGGGCGCAGCCGGCCGACCGCAGCCGCCGCGTCCGCGGCACCAGCACATCGACCCGGTCCAGCGACAGCAGCGGCGGCGCCGCCGAGAACCGGTGCAGCGCCAGTGCGGCCAGCCCCGTGATCATCGCCTCGCGGTAGCGGCCGGCGCCCTCCTGCGGCCGCGCCGCGTACAGCAGCGCTCCGTGCAGCCGCTCTTCACTGGTCGGAGGCCCGGAGTGCAGCAGATACACGCCGGGCAGCAACTGCTGCCACGGCCCGCCGTCGCGGCACTGGGCGGCGGCCCGGGCGGCGGAGACACCATGCTCCCGCAGCTGCACGGCCGACAGCACGCGCCGCTGTACATCGGAGAGGTGGCTCAAGGGGAGCGGGGAGAGAGGGGTGTAGTGGTTCATGCGTCGGGGATTCCCGCGTGGGACCGTCGGGCTAACCGCTGTTACACACCCGTCGACATTTGGGGACAACACCGCCCTAAAGTACGTGCGTTCGACTGCCGATCACCCACACCGCCGAACGGGTGACCGTCTCACTGGAAGCGCGTCGGCCCTCGGGAGTCGGGGGTCGCAGCGCCGGGTGGCCGACTGCATGGCTCGTCCGTCGGCGGAGGCTGCCCTCACTTCCCGGGCCCGAGCCGGTCCAGCGGTGCGCGCCCGCACACGATGGACGGCCGAGCCCGCCCGGCAGCCCCGCCGCCGTCCGGCGCGGCCGCCCGGGCCGCGGCGACGCCGCAGGGCGTCAGGCGGCCGTCCGGGACGCCT
Source organism: Streptomyces chengmaiensis (assembly GCF_029846775.1). Taxonomy (NCBI): domain Bacteria; kingdom Bacillati; phylum Actinomycetota; class Actinomycetes; order Kitasatosporales; family Streptomycetaceae; genus Streptomyces; species Streptomyces chengmaiensis. The sequence goes on along the minus strand of NZ_JARWBG010000028.1, from coordinate 44,807 downwards.
CCTCGTCGCACGCCTGGGCCAGGCGTGCACGGGCCAGGTCGTCCCGTGCCTCCAGGACCAGACGGCGCAGGGCCGGCGGGGCCGAGGCGTGGGCCGTCAGCCAGGCGTCCGTCGCCGTGAGCGTCGCCTCGTCGTCCTGCAGGCCCGGATACAGCCCGCGCACCACATCCATCCCGATCTGGATGGACCGCTCCGCCCACACCCGTTCGACCGCCTCGAAGTACTTCGATGCGAAGGGGGCGAGGAGTTCCCGCTGCCCGGTCTGCACAAAGCCCGAAATCGTGGCCTCCACCAGGGCGTTGGAGAGCTTGTCGGACTCCACGACCTGCGCCCAGGCCTGCTCCTTGACGGCCGCGGACGGGCGGGCGGCCAGACAGCGGACCTGGTGCCGCTTGCCCGAGGCCGTGTCGTCACGGGCCAGCTCCGCGGCGATCGCCTCCTCGGCGGCGACGCCGTGCGCGGCCAGCGGCTCCAGGAAGGACCAGCGCAGTTCCTGGTCCACATCCAGCCCGTCGATCTTCGCCGTGCCCTCGAGAAGCTCCTGGAGCAGCTGCAGATCCGCCGGCGACTCGGCGGCCGAGGCGAAGAACCGCGCCCAGGTGAGCTGGTGCTGGCTGCCCGGCTCGGCGGTCCGCAGCTCCCGCAGTGCGCCCTCGGCGAGCAGCCGGCCGCCCTTCTCGCGCCAGGCGGGCGCGGCGTAGTGGTGCAGCGCGGTCCGCGCCCATGCGTGCAGCATCTGCAGGACGCCGATGTCCGACTCCCGCCCCGCGAACCGCAGCACCATCTCGATGAAGTCCCGCGCGGGCATCAGTGCGTCACGGGTCAGATTCCACAGCGCCGACCAGCACAGTGCCCGCGCCAGGGGGTCCGTGAGGTCGCCCAGACGCTCCCGCAGCGCTGCCAGCGACCCCTTGTCGAAGCGGATCTTGCAGTAGGTCAGATCGTCGTCGTTGACGAGGATCAGCGAGGGCCGATCGATCCCTGCCAGCTCGCCGATCACCGTGCGGGCGCCGGTGACATCCGCCTCGGCGCGCGCGTACCGCACCAGCTTCGAGCCCTCTGTCCGGTACAGCCCGACGGCGACCCGGTGCGGCCGCAGCTCTTCGCCGTCCTGGTGGACGGCCAGCTCGGCGATCCGGCCGTCCTCGTCATAGGTGACGCACGGCGTCAGGGAGTTGACGCCGGAGGTCTCCAGCCAGGACCGTGACCAGGCCTTCATATCGCGCCCGGAGGTCTCCTCCAGCACGGAGAGCAGATCGCCCAACCGGGTGTTGCCATAAGCGTGCCGCTTGAAGTAGCGCCGCGCGCCCTCCAGGAAGGCGTCCCGCCCCGCGTACGCCACGAGCTGCTTGAGCACCGATGCGCCCTTGGCGTAGGTGATCCCGTCGAAGTTCAGCTTGGCGTCCTCCAGATCGCGGATGTCGGCCGTGATCGGATGTGTGGACGGCAGCTGGTCGGCGCGGTACGCCCATGCCTTGCGGTTGTTGGCGAAGGTCACCCATGCATTGCCGAAGCGGGTGGCCTCCGCCAGCGAGAACGAGCCCATGAAGTCCGCGAACGACTCCTTCAGCCACAGGTCGTCCCACCACTGCATGGTGACCAGGTCGCCGAACCACATATGCGCCATCTCGTGCAGGATGACGTTGGCCCGCCGCTCGTAGGACGCCTGTGTCACCTTGCCCCGGAAGACGAACTCCTCCCGGAAGGTCACACAGCCCGGGTTCTCCATCGCGCCGAGGTTGTACTCGGGCACGAACGCCTGGTCGTACTTGCCGAAGGGGTACGGGTAGTCGAAGTGGTCGTGGAAGAAGTCCAGGCCCTGCTTGGTGACCAGGAAGACGTCGTCCGCGTCGAAGTGCCGGGCCAGGCCCTTGCGGCACATCGCACCCAGCGGGATCTCCAGTGTGGAGCCGTCGCCCAGCTCGCGCCGGTAGACATCCGTCTCATAGTGGTACGGGCCGGCCACGACCGCCGTGATGTAGGTGGAGATCGGCTCTGTCTCGGCGAACCGCCGGGTCAGGCCGTCGCGCGCCTCCTCCGCGCCGTTGCTCCACACCGTCCATCCGTCCGGCGCGGTCACCTGGAAGCGGAAGGGGGCCTTCAGATCCGGCTGCTCGAAGTTGGCGAACACCCGGCGGGCATCGGCCGGCTCGTACTGCGTATAGAGGTAGACCTCGCCGTCCTCCGGGTCCACAAAGCGGTGCAGCCCCTCGCCCGTCCTGCTGTAGGCGCACTGAGCGTCCACGACCAGCACGTTCTCCTCGGCGAGGCCCTCCAGGGCGATCCGGGCGCCGTCGAAGGCCTTGGCCGGGTCGAGCTCGCGGCCGTTCAGCGTCACCGAGGTGACGGAGGGGGCGAGCAGGTCAACGAAGGTGGCCGCACCCGGCCGGGCGGACCGGAACCGGATCGTCGTCACCGAGCGGAACGTACGCGGCCCGGTGCCCTGGGGCGACGCCTCCCCGACCGCCGACCGCACGTCGAGGGCCACCTCGTACCCCTCGACGGACAGCAGCTCGGCCCGCTCGCGGGCTTCGTCGCGGGACAGATTCTCACCGGGCACGGGCACTCCTTCGCAGCACGTCGTGAACAGCACCGATCCTCCCATGCGGTCCTGGCAGGCGGTATCGGGGAATCCCCTGGCGCCCCCCTGACGTTCCCCTGCACGACGACGTCCGAAGAGGCCCCTACGGGTCCTGAAGAGGAGAGACATGTCCGACAACGCCGCACCCGGCAAGACTCCGGTCGACTTCTGGTTCGACCCCCTGTGCCCCTGGGCCTGGATGACCTCGCGCTGGATGCTGGAAGTGGAGAAGGTCCGGGACGTCGAGGTCCGCTGGCATGTGATGAGCCTCGCGGTCCTGAACGAGAACAAGCTCGACGAGCTCCCCGAGGAGTACCGCGAGATGCTCGCCACCCAGGCGTGGGGCCCGGTGCGCGTGGTGACGGCCGCCTGGCAGAAGTACGGAGACGAGGTGCTCGGCCGCCTCTACACCGCGATGGGCGCCCGCTTCCACGACCGCGGCGAGGGTGCGACACGCGAGGCGACCGCCGCCGCCCTCGAGGACGCGGGCCTGCCGGCCGAGCTGATCGAGTACGCGGACTCCGACGCGTACGACGCCGAGCTGCGCGCCTCCCACAAGGAGGGCATCGACAAGGTCGGCCAGGACGTCGGCACCCCGGTCATCGCGGTCCCCGGCCCGGACGGCGGGCAGATCGCCTTCTTCGGCCCCGTCGTCACCCCCGCTCCCAAGGGCGAGGAGGCGGCCAGGCTCTGGGACGGCACGCTGATGGTCGCCTCGATCCCCGGCTTCTACGAGATCAAGCGCACCCGCACAGCTCCCCCGATCTTCGACTGAACCGCCCGAAGCCCCGCGCGCCCCGCGCGCACCCAGCGCACCCCGCGTGCCCCGCACGTAGAAGGACCCTCGCGAGTCCTGTCCTCGCGAGGGTCCTTCGTCATTCCGCCTGCCGCGTGAAGGGTGAGAAGACGATCACGAGCAGGGCGGCTGTGCCGCGCCCCGAGGGCGGGGCGCGGCCGGTCACGGGGCGATCAGCGGGGTGCGCTCCTTGGCCCGGGCGTAGCGCTTGGCGACGTCCTGCCAGTTGACGACCCGCCACATGGCCTCGATGAAGTCCACCTTCTGGTTCTTGTACTGCAGGTAGAAGGCGTGCTCCCAGGCGTCGAAGACCAGGATCGGCACCGAGCCCTGGCCGACGTTGCCCTGGTGGTCGTAGACCTGCTCGACGATCAGCCGGCCGCTGACCGGCTCATAGGCCAGCACGCCCCAGCCCGAGCCCTGCGTGGTGGCCGACGCCTTGGTCAGCTGGGCCTTGAACTTGGCGAAGGAGCCGAACGACTCGGCGATCGCGCCGGCCAGCTCGCCCACGCCGTCCTTCTCCAGCGGCTCGCCGCCGCCGTCGCCCGCCATGTTGTTCCAGTAGATGGAGTGGAGGATGTGGCCGGAGAGGTGGAACGCAAGGTTCTTCTCAAGACCGTTGATCGCCCCCCAGGCCTCCTTGTCGCGGGCCTCCTCGAGCTGTTCGAGGGTGTCGTTGGCGCCTTTGACATAGGCGGCGTGGTGCTTGTCGTGGTGCAGCTCGACGATCTGGGGGTCGATGACCGGCTCCAGCGCCGTGTAGTCGTACGGAAGTTCAGGAAGCGTGTAAACAGCCATGTCGTCGGTCCCTCCGGATTCTGCACCCAACCGCTTATTGCAACCAATATGCAGATGCAGGTTATCAGCAGTAAGAGTCCGTGTTGATCAGGCGTTGGTCCTGGATCCCGCGTCCGGCGCGGTGCGGGCAGGGGTGCGGACAGAGCCACGGGCATGCGAAACCCCCCGGGCCGCTCGGCCCGGGGGGTTTCCGGTGGCGCTCTGAGGTCGGCTCAGTCCGTCTGTGTGCCGACCGCGGCGGTCTCCCGCTCCGGCTGCCGGGACTCACGCGCCTTCTGCCACACATAGCCCGCGATCGCCAGCGCCAGCGTCAGCCCGCCGGTCCCCAGCAGCTGCGTCCGGGTGTCGGCCTCGCGCGCCATCAGGACGAACACCACGGCCATGCCGATCAGCGCCAGCACGGTGACATAGGGGTAGGCCCACATCTTCACGACCAGCTTCTCCGGGGCCTCCCGTTCCACCCTGCGGCGCAGCACCAGCTGCGAGACGGCGATGAAGATCCAGACGACCAGGATCACCGCGCCGATCATGTTGAGCAGCCAGCGGAAGACGTCGTCGGGACGCCAGTAGCTCAGCAGTACACAGCCGAAGCCGAAGACGGAGGAGAACAGCACTGCGGTACGGGGCACACCGCCCGAGACCCTGCCCAGTGCCTGCGGCCCCTGGCCGCGGGCGACCAGGGAGCAGGCCATCCGCGACGCGCCGTAGATATTGGCGTTCATCGCGGACAGCAGCGCGATCAGCACGACCACGTTCATGATCTGGCCCGCGGCCGGGATGCCCAGATGGTCGAGCGCGGCGACGTACGGGCCCTTCTCGACGATCGCGGGATCGTTCCACGGCACGAGCGTGACGATCACTGCCATGGACCCGATGTAGAACACGGCGATGCGCCACATGGCCGTACGCACCGCCTTGGCCACGCCCTGGACCGGGTGCTCGGACTCCGCCGCGGCGATGGTGACCGTCTCCAGGCCTCCATAGGCGAAGATGGAGGCGAGCAGACCGACGATCAAGCCCTCCGAGCCGTTCGGAAGGAAGCCGCCCGTACCGCTCAGGTTGGCCGCGCCGGGGGCGTCCGTGCCCGGCAGCACGCCGACGATCGCCAGCGCGCCGATGCCGAGGAACAGGGTGATCGCGCCGACCTTGAGGGCCGCGAACCAGAACTCGAACTCGCCGAAGTTCTTCACCGCGGCCAGATTCGTACCGCAGAACACCAGCATGAACAGCGCCACCCAGGCCCACTCCGGCGTGCCCGGCAGCCACGCTGTCATGATCTTGGCGGCGCCGATGCCCTCCAGGCCCACGGCCACACAGAGCAGAAACCAGAACGCCCAGCCTGAGGTGAACCCCGCCCATGGGCCGATCGCCCGCTCGGCGTGCACCGAGAAGGAGCCGGAGGCCGGATTCGCCGCGGACATCTCGCCGAGCATGCGCATCACCAGCATGACCAGCAGGCCGGAGAGCGCATAGGCGATGACGATGGACGGCCCTGCGGCGGCGATGCCCGCGCCGGAGCCGACGAAGAGGCCCGCGCCGATGACGCCGCCGAGGGCGATCATCGACAGATGGCGTTGTTTGAGTCCGTGCGAGAGCGTGGCGTCGGCCTGCGGCTTCTTCTGCCGCTGGTCGACGGACGCGGGCGCAGGGGTCAAAGACATGGACGTGCCCTGTTCAGTAGCTGAGAAGGGGGAGCGGACCAGTCTGAGCACCTGCCCCGCTCACAGGGGGCGCATGTCCGCTATGCGGGCAAGATGCTTACACAAGGTGAAGCGATCCGTACAGTCCTTACTTTCAGCCACCGTCGTGGACCTCCCGGATCGCCGGGACCGGTAGCGCTGTCGCCCCGCCCAGGGGGTGCGCGGCACAGAGTGCATGGTGTTCACAAGTCATTGATCATTGGGGAGAACCTACAGTTTCCCCGAGTCGGGTGAGATTCGCCAAAACGGCCGGCATGCCCCCTCACCTCGATGACGAGCATCACCTGGGGTGCGGGCTTGGGGTGATGGCTTTGTATGAAGTCCATCAAGTGCCCAACAGGCGCTTTGTCGGCGGCTGATGGTGTTCGAGTGAATCCGGGTGGGCTACGGTCGCCGTGTTCCACCCCTTCCTGCCACCCTCAACCCCCCGCGGAGTCTTCCCGATGAGCGCTGCTGCCGCCGCCGTTCCCGTCCGACCCGGAGCCGTCCTCGCCGATCTGCTGCCGGCGTCCCGCGTCCGGGACGCCGCCCTCGTCGTCGGCGGCGCGGCGCTGACCGGCCTCGCGGCCCAGCTCTCCGTCCAGCCTCCGGGCTTCGCGGTGCCGATCACCGGGCAGACGTTCGCCGCCCTGCTGGTCGGCACGGCGCTCGGCGCCCAACGCGGCTTCCTCTCCCTGGGGCTGTATCTGCTGGCCGGCGTCGCCGGAGCGCCGTGGTTCGCGGGCGGGGCGTCCGGCTTCGCCATCCCGTCCCTCGGCTATGTGATCGGCATGGCCCTCGCGGCCGCGGCGGTCGGCGCGCTCGCCCGCCGCGGCGCGGACCGCTCGGTGCTGCGCACGGCGGGCGCGATGGCGCTGGGCTCCGCGATCATCTACGCGGTCGGCGTCCCGTATCTGGCGCTGGCCACGGGGATGTCGCTCACCGAGGCGGTTGCCGCGGGCATGATCCCCTTCCTCGTCGGCGACGCGGTCAAGGCGGGGCTTGCGATGGGGGTGCTTCCTGTGGCCTGGAAACTGCTGGGCCGCCGGGGCTGACCCCTGGGGCTCCGCCCCAGACCCCCTTTCCGGGGGCTCCGCCCCCGGACCCCCGCGCCTCAATCGCCGGCGGGGCTTGTTTGTGCGGGCTTCCGCGCGTCGATCGTCGGCGGGGTGTGTTTGTGCGGGCTTCCGCGCGTCGATCGTCGGCGGGGTGTGTTTGTGCGGGCCCCTGCGCGTCGATCGTCGGCGGGGTGTGTTTGTGCGGGCTTCCGCGCGTCGATCGCTGGCGGGGCGTGTTTGTCCGGTCCCGCGCCTCGATCGCAGGCGGGGCGCGATTGTGCAGCCCCCGCGCGTCGAACGTCGGCGGAGGTGAGGACCGCGACCTCGGGCGGTTGTGATCGCCATTGGTACGGACCTTGCCGGAGGGGGTGGTCCGTGCTCCGGCCGAACTCCGTGCCACACTCGGATCATGCGCGTGTACCTCGGCTCGGACCATGCCGGCTTTGAACTCAAGAACCACCTCGTCGAGTGGCTCAAGGCCCATGGCCACGAGCCCATCGACTGCGGCCCCCACATCTACGACGCCCAGGACGACTACCCGCCGTTCTGCCTGCGTGCCGCGGAGAAGACCGCCGCGGACCCGGAGAGCCTCGGCATCGTGATCGGCGGTTCCGGAAACGGCGAGCAGATCGCCGCGAACAAGGTCAAGGGAGTGCGTGCGGCGCTCGCCTGGAGCGAGCAGACCGCCGCGCTCGGCCGCGAGCACAACAACGCCAACGTCGTCGCCGTCGGCGCCCGGATGCACTCGCTCGACGAGTCCGTCAAGTTCGTGGAGACGTTCCTCAACACCCCGTACTCGGGCGAGGAGCGCCACACCCGGCGCATCGAGATGCTCTCCGCGTACGAGACCAAGGGCGAGCTGCCCCCGATCCCCGCGCACCACCCCCAGCAGCCCTGATGCCCGAAGGGCACACCATCCACCGGCTGGCCGCCGACTACCGGGAACGGTTCGGCGGCCGCCCTGTGCGGGCGAGCAGTCCCCAGGGGAAGTTCGCCGACGCCGCGGCACTGCTCGACGGGGCGGTCCTGACGGACACCGAAGCCCACGGCAAACATCTGTTCCTCGGCTTCGGCGGCGAATGGGTGCACATCCATCTGGGCCTGTTCGGCAAGGTGAACTTCGGCGACGCGCCCGCCCCGCCGCCCGCCGACACGGTGCGGCTTCGGCTCGCCGACCCGCGGTCGTACGTCGACCTGCGCGGGCCCACCTCCTGCGCGCTGCTCACCGACGGTGAGAAGCAGGCGATACACCACCGCCTCGGACCCGACCCGCTGCGCCCCGGCGACGACCCGGACTCCGCCTGGAAGCGGATCTCCCGCTCCCGTACCACCGTTGCCGCCCTGCTCCTGGACCAGAAGGTCGTCGCGGGCGTCGGCAACGTCTACCGCGCCGAAGTCCTCTTCCGGCACGGCATCGACCCCTACCGCGCGGGCAGGGACCTCACCCGCGCCGAGTGGACGGCGATCTGGACGGACCTCGTGGCGCTGATGCGCGAGGGCGTGCGCGAGAACCGCATCGACACGGTGCGCCCCGAGCACACCCCGGAGGCGATGGGCCGCCCGCCCCGAGTCGACGACCACGGCGGCGAGGTCTACGTCTACCGCCGTGCGAACCTCCCCTGCCATATCTGCACCACCCCGGTCCGCACGGCCGAACTGGCCGCCCGCAACCTCTTCTGGTGCCCGTCCTGCCAAAGCCGCTGACGCGGGCGGGATCCGCTCCGCGACGGTCGCCGCCAGGGGCGGCCGGGCCGTCCGCGCGCCGAACCGCAGGCGAGTCGTCTGCGATGCCGACGGCCGCCCCGCGGGTCCGCGGGGGCCGGAGGCGCTCGGCGGGCGGCTGCCGCAGGCCGGGCGCGCCCGCCCGCCGGGACCCGCCGTCACCAGCGCGTCGGCGGCGGGCGTCAGAAGCCGTGCGGCAGCCAGGGCGCCACCTCGCTGCCGAACGCCGAAGACGCCTCCGCCAGTGCCCCCTTCCGCAGCTCCCGCACCCGGCCCGCGGCCGCCAGCGACGTCAGCGGAACCCCGCCCAGATACGCCGCACCCAGCTCACGCACCGTCAGGGACAACTCGGCGGGATCCTCGGTGCGTTCACACGACGCGCCCTTCGCGTCGCCGGTCAGCCGCCAACGCCCCGCGTTCCACGGGCAGAAGTCGTCCGCCACCTCGAACACCGCATCCACCGGGGTGCGGTATGTCCGCGCGCTCAGCGCCGCGCCCACCTCCACCAGCCGCAGATGCAGCGAGTCCCTCACCCGCACCTGGCAGCGCCGGATGTCCGACACCAGATGCTGCCAGGCGTCGTCCACCGGACGGTTGCCGACACGGACCGTCGACGTGAGGTCGATGTCGCACAGGAACCGCCACAGAGCGGCGTACGCGGCCGGGTCCAGCGCCCCCAGATGCTCCAGTACCACCGTGCCGTCGGGGCCGGCGGCATCGGAGGACGGCTTGATGCGGAACAGCGCGTACCCGGCCGTCCGACCGTCGCGCCGTGCCAGGACGCACTGCAGCGGAGAGGCCCCGTCGCGGTCCTGAGGAGGGTCCAGGAAGGGCAGCCGCTCCCAGCCCGGCCGGCGGGCCGGCATGCCCGGACGCCCGGCGACCTCCGCCGCGTACACCGCCTCGCACTCCGCCCGTACCGCCGCGTCCGTCGGCTGCGCCAGCCGCAGCCGCAGCTCCCCGCTCCCGGGCGCCCCCGCCAGCCGCACCCGGTCAGTGTCGATCTCCGCGGACAGCTGCCAGGTCGCGATCCCGTACCCGAACCGCCCGTAGATCGCCGGCTCCGAGGCCGTCAGCACGGCCAGCGGCTCGCCCCACGCCCGCACGTCGTCGAGCTGCCGCCGCATCATCGAGGTCAGCACGCCGCGTCGGCGGTGGGTCGACGCCACACTCACCATCGTCACGCCCGCGGCCGGGACCAGCGACCCGCCGGGCACCGACAGCCGGAACGAGAACGCCCCCGCCGTCCCGATGCAGTCGTCCCCCTCCCACACCCCCAGCGAGCGCTCATGCTCCGTGAGCGCCTGCCACAGTTCGCGCTCCGCGGGCGGTGCGGGCACCCCGCCGAACGCCAGCTCCAGCACGCCGAACCACCGGTCCCACTCGGCCGGGCGCAGTACCCGCAGGTCTCCAGTCATATGCCATGGCTACCAGTCCCCCCGTCCCGACGCGACCCGATTTCGAACGCATTGTCATAGGGGTCCCCCTGCACGTGAGCCGGGCGGGTGGATAGGGTCCACGTCAATGGCACGTGGCCCCGCAGCAGACTCGTACACGGCCCGGACGCGCAGAGCAGTGCACCGGGCCCGCATCGCGCTGCGCAAATCCGGAGTCGACTACTTCAGGGGAGACGGCTCGGACTGGATAGCACTGGCGGGACTGCTCCTTACAATCCCCGTCCTCACCTGGGCGACCGTCGAGGCGCCGGTCTGGTGGTCCCCGGCGGCGCTGGTCCTGCCCATCGTGGCGGGCGGGCTGCTGCTGCGCCCGGCCAGCCTGCTGGGCCTGTACGCGGCCGCCGCGGCCGCGCTGATCGTGGAGTCCGCGATCCTCGGGCCATACACGGAAGGCCCGGCGCGGGTCACTCCGGGCACCGTCCTGGTGGTCGCGGCCTGCGGCTTCTTCGGACTGCTCATCGCCCAGTTCCGGGCCAGGGTCGGGGTGCCCTGGCGGCGCGGCGGCACCATGCTCTTCGACCTGCGCGAACGCATCCGGGTCCAGAGTGCCCTGCCCCGGCTGCCCAGGGGCTGGCACCGCGAGATGGCGCTGCGGCCGGCCGGCGGCCAGTCCTTCTCCGGCGACTTCGTGGTGGCCGCCCGCACCAACGGCGGCCGCACCCTGGAGGTCGTCCTCACCGACGTCTCCGGCAAGGGCATGGACGCCGCCTCCCGCGCCCTGCTGCTGTCCGGCGCGTTCGGCGGACTGCTCGGCTCGCTGCCGCCGCACGGCTTCCTGCCCGCCGCCAACGGCTACCTCCTGCGCCAGGACTGGGACGAGGGCTTCGCGACCTCCGTCCACCTCGTCCTCGACCTCGACTCCGGAGACTACGAGCTGCTCTCGGCCGGCCATCTGCCCGCGCTCCAGCTGCACGCCGGCAGCGGGCGCTGGGAGGAGAAGACCGCGGAGGGCCCGCTGCTCGGCGTCTACGACGGCGCCCAGTTCGACCCGGTCAAGGGCTCCCTGCGCTCCGGCGATGTGCTGATGCTCTTCACCGACGGCCTGGTGGAGGCGAACGACCGCGACATCAGCGAGGGCATGGACCGTCTCACCGGAGAGGCGGACCGCTATGTGGCCGCCAGCTTCCAGGGCGCGGCCTGGCATCTGATCGAGGCGGTTGCCAAGGACGTCAACGACGACCGTGCGCTGCTGCTGATCTGCCGTGAGGGGTGAGCCGGGGGGACTCCCCGGCGGGGGCGGCCGTCAGGAGTGGTGCGGGCCACGCGTCGATGGCACCTCAGCGGGCAGCATGTACAGGGCCGTTGATGGCACGATGGTCCCGGCGGGGGTGTGCTGGGCCGTATGCCCCCAGGCCGGAAGCGGACCGACCGAGGGTGTGATCAGTTGTGGCCATTTCGTTCTCTGTGGTGCTGCTGTTGGCGATCGTCCTCGTGGTGTTGATCCGCGGCGGCTCGCTCAAGGCGGGACCTGCCGTCGTCGCGGCCCTCTTCGGCTTCTTCCTCGCCTCGACGGGCATGGCCCCGTCCATCCAGCGGTTCCTCGACTCGATAGCGGCCACGATCAACGGCATCAGCTTCTGAAAAGGCTCTGCCCGGATCCGCGACCGCGGACCCGGGCAGAGCCTCATGAGAGCGGGCGACGGGAATCGAACCCGCGTAGCTAGTTTGGAAGACTAGGGCTCTACCATTGAGCTACGCCCGCATACGCCGCACCACGGCACGGGTCGCGTGAGGTCACGCGGGCCGCGGCGAGCAAGAGCATCGTAGCGGGTCCCGGGCCGTGGGCGCACACCCCGTTAAACGAGCAGGACAACCGCCGTCGGGCATGTACCCTACGTTCGCACCAACGGGGTGTGGCGCAGCTTGGTAGCGCGTCCGCTTTGGGAGCGGAAGGCCGTGGGTTCAAATCCCGCCACCCCGACCACTTGCCTCAGGCGCTGACCAAGATCACGTTGTGGGGGCCGTCCTGCTTGCGGTTACTATGCAAGCTGCGTGCCCGTGTGTCTCATAAGGTCTCTCAGACCGGGTGTACCGGGCCGACCGGCTGGACCGCCGACCAAGCGGGACCAGCGGAATCTCAGAGAATCAGCCACCAAGGAGACCGAACCGTGAAGAGCGCCGTGGAGACCCTGAACCCGACTCGGGTTCGGCTCACTGTCGAGGTGCCCTTCGAGGAGCTCAAGGCCAGCCTCGACGCGGCGTACAAGAAGATCAACCAGCAGGTCACGGTCAAGGGCTTCCGCAAGGGCAAGGTCCCGGCCCGTGTGATCGACCAGCGGTTCGGACGCGGTGCCGTCCTGGAAGAGGCCGTCAACGACGCGCTGCCGAAGTTCTACACCGAGGCGGTCAACGAGGCCGAGGTGAACCCGCTCGGCCAGCCCGAGGTCGACATCACCGAGCTGAAGGACGGCGAGCTGCTGGCCTTCACCGCCGAGGTCGACATCCGCCCGGTCATCGAGATCCCGGACTACTCCGGCATCGAGGTCACCGTGGACGCCGTCGAGGTCACCGACGAGGACGTCGAGAAGTCCGTCGAGCAGCTGCGTGAGCGCTTCGCCTCCACCAACCCGGTCGAGCGCGCCGCCGCCGAGGGCGACGTCGTCACCGTCGACCTCGAGGCCAAGGTCGACGGCGAGGTCCTCGCCGACGGCAAGGCCGACGGCGTGCAGTACACCATCGGCTCCGGCGAGCTGCTCGACGGCATCGACGAGGCCGTGACCGGCCTGGAGGCCGGCGGCGAGGCCACCTTCACCTCCACCCTCAAGGGCGGCTCCGCCGAGGGCAAGGAGGCGGAGGTCACCGTCAAGGTCACCGCCGTCGCCGCGCGTGAGCTGCCCGAGCTGGACGACGACTTCGCCCAGATGGCGAGCGAGTTCGACACCCTCGAGGAGCTCAAGGCCGACAGCCGCAAGCGCCTGGCGAACATGAAGCAGTACGACCAGGCCACCCAGGCCCAGGAGCGCGTCCTGGACGAGCTGCTGAAGCTGGCCGAGGTGCCGATCCCCGAGAAGCTCCTCGAGGACGAGGTGCGCACCCGCAAGCACAACCTGGAGCACCACCAGCTCGGCCAGATGGGCCTCGACCTCGCCAAGTACCTGGAGATCCAGGGCAAGAGCGAGGAGGAGTTCGACGCCGAGACCCGCGAGCAGGCGGTCAAGGGCATCAAGACCCAGTTCATCCTCGACGAGCTGGTCTCCACGGAGAAGCTGAACGTCAACCAGGAGGAGCTCACCGAGCACCTCATGCGGCGTGCGGCCTCCTCCGGCATGAGCCCCGACCAGTTCGCCCAGGCCGTCGTGGAGAACAACCAGGTGCCGGTGCTCGTCGGCGAGGTCGCCCGCGGCAAGGCGCTGGCGGTGGTGGTCGAGGCCGCCAAGGTCCTCGACACCAACGGCGAGGTCGTCGACCTCGAGGACGAGGAGGAGACCGAGGCCGCCGCCGAGACGGTCGAGGCCGTCGTCGAGGGCGAGGGCGAGAGCGCCGACGCCGAGCAGGCCGAGGAGAAGCAGGCCGAGAAGGCCGACAAGCCCGAGGCCTGATCCCCCCGGGCCCTTCCCGAGCCCTGTGTGGACCCTTGTGCGGGCCCCGGACGCGTCGCGTCCGGGGCCCGCGGGCATCCGGACACCATGCGCATCTCGTATCCCGCACGCACCACGGTTCCCGGACGTACCTTGCGCTCCGAGCGAACAGTTCGGGAACCGGGATGGCGTTGTCCTACCTGCGCGTTAGGGTCCATGAATACGAGGGCAGGTCAGTAGCCGCCCCCAGTGCCAAGACGCGTGAGACGGCCGGAGCCGTCAGAGACGAGCAGGTGGATACGTGACGAATCTGATGCCTTACGCCGCGGGTGAGCCGTCCATCGGTGGCGGCCTCGGCGACCATGTGTACAACCGGCTGCTCGGCGAGCGGATCATCTTCCTCGGCCAGCAGGTCGACGACGAGATCGCCAACAAGATCACCGCTCAGATGCTGCTCCTTGCCGCCGACCCGGACAAGGACATCTACCTCTACATCAACAGCCCCGGCGGCTCGGTGACCGCGGGCATGGCGATCTACGACACCATGCAGTACATCCCGAACGACGTGGTGACCATCGGCATGGGCATGGCCGCCTCCATGGGCCAGTTCCTGCTGACGGGCGGCGCCGCGGGCAAGCGCTTCGCGCTGCCCAACACCGACATTCTGATGCACCAGGGCTCCGCCGGCATCGGCGGCACCGCCTCCGACATCAAGATCCAGGCCGAGTACCTGCTGCGCACCAAGAAGCGCATGGCCGAGATCACCGCCCACCACTCCGGCCAGAGCGTGGAGACGATCATCCGCGACGGCGACCGGGACCGCTGGTTCACGTCCGAGGAGGCCAAGGACTACGGCCTCATCGATGAGATCATTTCCGCCGCGTCGGGCGTTCCGGGCGGCGGCGGCACGGGCGCCTGAGTCCGACGGACGGCTCCGCGTTTCCGCCCCTCCCTCTGAGCCCCACCAGGATGGTGAACACCCACATGACTGACTTCTCCGCGAGCGGCCTCTACACCGGCCCGCAGGTGGACAACCGCTATGTCGTCCCGCGCTTCGTCGAGCGCACCTCGCAGGGCGTGCGCGAGTACGACCCGTACGCCAAGCTCTTCGAGGAGCGCGTGATCTTCCTCGGCGTGCAGATCGACGACGCCTCCGCCAACGACGTCATGGCGCAGCTGCTGTGTCTGGAGTCGATGGACCCGGACCGCGACATCTCCGTCTACATCAACAGCCCCGGCGGCTCGTTCACGGCGCTGACCGCGATCTACGACACGATGCAGTTCGTGAAGCCGGACATCCAGACGGTCTGCATGGGCCAGGCGGCCTCCGCCGCGGCCGTGCTGCTGGCCGCCGGCACGCCCGGCAAGCGCATGGCCCTGCCGCACGCACGCGTGCTGATCCACCAGCCGTCCTCGCAGACCGGCCGGGAGCAGCTCTCCGACCTGGAGATCGCCGCCAACGAGATCCTGCGGATGCGCACCCAGCTCGAGGAGATGCTCGCCAAGCACTCCTCCACCGCGCTGGAGAAGATCCGCGACGACATCGAGCGTGACAAGATCCTCACCGCTGAGGACGCGCTCGAGTACGGCCTGATCGACCAGATCGTCTCCACCCGCAAGAGCGCGGCGGCAGCGGCCGCCTGACGAAACCCGCACCCTTGGCGCGGTACACGACAATGTGAACCGCGCCAAGGGGGGCCCGAACGGGGGGCCCGGCAAGGTACCGTCGGATATGAGGCACCAGGAGCCGGCTGCACCAGCCCGCTCCCAGGCGAAGGGGAAGCACCTCGTGGCACGCATCGGTGATGGCGGCGATCTGCTCAAGTGCTCGTTCTGCGGGAAGAGCCAGAAGCAGGTGAAGAAGCTCATCGCAGGTCCCGGTGTGTATATCTGCGACGAGTGCATCGACCTCTGCAATGAGATCATCGAGGAGGAGCTCGCCGAGACCTCCGAAGTGCGCTGGGAGGAACTCCCCAAGCCGCGTGAGATCTACGAGTTCCTCGAGGGGTACGTCGTCGGGCAGGAGCCCGCCAAGAAGGCCCTCTCGGTCGCGGTCTACAACCACTACAAGCGTGTCCAGGCCGGTGAGAACGGCGGCCCGCAGGGCCGTGACGACGGCATCGAACTCGCCAAATCCAACATCCTGCTGCTCGGCCCCACGGGCTCCGGCAAGACGCTCCTCGCGCAGACCCTGGCCCGCATGCTGAACGTCCCCTTCGCCATCGCGGACGCCACCGCGCTCACCGAGGCGGGCTATGTCGGCGAGGACGTCGAGAACATCCTGCTGAAGCTGATCCAGGCCGCCGACTACGACGTCAAGAAGGCCGAGACGGGGATCATCTACATCGACGAGATCGACAAGGTCGCCCGTAAGAGCGAAAATCCGTCGATCACCCGGGATGTCTCCGGCGAGGGCGTCCAACAGGCCCTGCTGAAGATCCTGGAGGGCACCACCGCCTCCGTGCCCCCGCAGGGCGGCCGCAAGCACCCGCACCAGGAGTTCATCCAGATCGACACGACGAACGTCCTGTTCATCGTGGGCGGCGCGTTCGCCGGCCTGGAGAAGATCATCGAATCCCGTGCGGGCGCCAAGGGCATCGGCTTCGGCGCGACGATCCGCTCCAAGCGCGAGATCGAGGCCAGCGACCAGTTCCAGGAGGTCATGCCGGAGGACCTGGTCAAGTTCGGCATGATCCCGGAGTTCATCGGCCGCCTCCCGGTCATCACCTCCGTCCACAACCTCGACCGCGAGGCCCTTCTCAAGATCCTCGTCGAGCCGCGCAATGCGCTGGTCAAGCAGTACCAGCGCCTCTTCGAACTCGACGGCGTGGAACTCGACTTCGACCGCCCCGCCCTCGAAGCCATCGCCGACCAGGCCATCCTCCGCGGCACGGGCGCGCGCGGCCTGCGCGCCATCATGGAAGAGGTCCTGATGTCGGTGATGTACGAGGTGCCGTCCCGCAAGGACGTCGCACGGGTGGTCATCACGGCGGATGTGGTCCACAACAACGTGAACCCGACGCTGGTCCCACGGATCGTCAAGAACGACGGCCGCCACGAGAAGAGCGCATAGCGCAGCCCCGCTTTTCGCATGGGAAGGGCGCCCGGTCACCCCAGATGACCGGGCGCCCTTCGCATGCGGGCAGGTCACTGCTCGACGCGGATCTCCTTGCGGAGGCCGACCGTCACCTTGACCGCCGTGTCCTTGTCGACGTCCTTGGTGCGGTCACCGGGGGAGACCATCGCGATGGTGCTGTAGTCGGCCCAGGCACAGAACCAGTCCGTCTTGTCGTTTCCGGTGATCTGGTCCTTGCCCTGGGCCGCCTGGCACTTCATCAGGCCGTTGTCGAAGCCGTCGGGCGACACCGCGACCGGCTTCCCGACCAGCTTGGAGCCGTTCTTGCCGGCGGCCGCGTCCTTGCTGAGCCTGGCGAAGAAGGCGTCGAGCGCCTTCCCGGGGTCGGCGATCTTGCCGTAGGCGCCCACGAAGGTGATGCCCTTGGACGTCGCAAGGTCGGCGGGGGCGCTGCTGGGGTCCGAGGGGTCAAAGCCGGCCAGGTCCACAGTCGAGTACGCCCCGATGACCGAGGTGCCGTCCTGGATGCCGCTCTTGGCCATGTCCTCGGCGGCGCTGCCGTCGTTCGCGCCCGCGCCGTCGTCGGTGATGCGCTTGTACTCGCCGCCGAGGACCTTCTCCGGCGTCGCCAGCTTGTGCGGGCCGTCATCCGAGACGGACGAACTGCCGCCACCGCCGCTCATGAAGTAGTACGCCGCTCCGCCGATCACCGCGAGCGCCACCACTGCCGAGGCGACGATCAGGCCGGTCCTCCTCTTCGGGGCCGGCGGGGGCGGCACCGGGGCGCCGGGGTAGCCGGGCTGCTGGGGGAAGGGCGGCTGCTGCCCGTACTGCGGCTGGGCGTACGGGCCCGGCTGCTGCTGGGGGTGTCCGTAACCCGGCTGGGGCGGTCCGGCCGGGGGCTGCTGGGGGTAGCCGTAGCCGGGCTGCGGCGGCTGCTGGCCGTACGGCCCGGGCTGCTGCGGGGGCTGGCCGCCGTACGGGCCCGGCTGGTTGTAGCTCATGGTCTGGGTTCCCCTCCAGATGCTTACGTGGTGCGAACATCCTGGCGGAAGCCGCGGTCCCGCGCTTCGTCGGGGCCCACTCCGTTACCGAACATTCCCGTTTCAGTGCGAGCCCGTGACACCTCTAAACTGTGCCCGTGACCGAGAACTCATCGCAGCAGCCGCCAGCATCCGCCCCCGAACTGCCGACCCAGTACGCGCCGGCCGAGGTAGAGGGAGAGCTGTACGAGCGCTGGGTAGAGCGCGGTTACTTTGAGGCGGAGGCCAAGAGCGACAAGCCCCCGTACACCATCGTCATCCCGCCGCCGAACGTCACCGGCAGCCTCCACCTGGGGCATGCCTTCGAGCACACGCTGATCGACGCCCTCACCCGCCGGAAGCGGATGCAGGGCTACGAGGCGCTGTGGCAGCCCGGCATGGACCACGCCGGCATCGCCACGCAGAACGTCGTCGAGCGGGAGCTGGCCAAGGAGGGCAAGTCCCGGCACGACCTCGGCCGGGAGGCGTTCATCGAGCGCGTCTGGCAGTGGAAGGCGGAGTCCGGCGGGCAGATCTCGGGGCAGATGAAGCGCCTGGGCGACGGCGTCGCCTGGTCGCGTGAGCGCTTCACCATGGACGAGGGCCTGTCCAAGGCCGTCCAGACGATCTTCAAGAGGCTCTACGACGACGAGCTGATCTACCGCGCCGAGCGGATCATCAACTGGTGCCCGCGCTGTCTGACGGCCATCTCGGACATCGAGGTGGAGTACCAGGACGACGACGGCGAGCTGGTCTCGATCCGGTACGGCGAGGGCGAGGACTCCATCGTCGTCGCCACGACCCGCGCCGAGACGATGCTCGGCGACACGGCCGTCGCCGTCCACCCGGACGACGAGCGCTACCGGCATCTCGTCGGCAAGGAGATCGAACTGCCGCTCACCGGCCGCCGCATCCCCGTCGTCGCCGACGCCCATGTCGACCCCGAGTTCGGCACCGGCGCGGTCAAGGTCACCCCGGCCCACGACCCGAACGACTTCGAGATCGGCCAGCGCCACGGCCTGCCGAACCTCGCGGTCATGGACGAGCACGCGATCATCACGGTCCACGGCCCGTTCCAGGGTCTGGACCGGCTGGAGGCCCGCAGCGCCATCGTCGGCGCCCTGCGCGCCGAGGGCCGGATCGTCGCCGAGAAGCGGCCGTACACCCACTCCGTCGGCCACTGCTCCCGCTGCAAGACCACCATCGAGCCGCGGCTGTCCATGCAGTGGTGGGTCAAGGTCGGCCCGCTCGCCCGGGCCGCCGGCGACGCCGTGCGCGACGGCCAGGTCAAGATCCATCCGCAGGAGATGGAGAAGCGGTACTTTGACTGGGTCGACAATCTCCACGACTGGTGCATCTCGCGCCAGCTGTGGTGGGGCCACCGCATCCCGGTCTGGTACGGGCCGGACGGCGAGGTCGTCTGCGTCGGACCGGACGAGGAGCCCCCGTCCGGCGACGGCTGGACCCAGGAGACCGACGTCCTGGACACGTGGTTCTCCTCCGGCCTGTGGCCGTTCTCCACGCTCGGCTGGCCCGAGCAGACCGAGAGCCTGGCGAAGTTCTACCCGAACTCCGTCCTGGTCACCGGCTACGACATCCTCTTCTTCTGGGTCGCCCGGATGATGATGTTCGGCCTGTACGCGATGGACGGCACCCCGCCGTTCCACACCATCGCCCTGCACGGCATGGTCCGCGACCAGTTCGGCAAGAAGATGTCGAAGTCCTTCGGCAACGCGGTCAATCCGCTGGACTGGATGGACAAGTACGGCTCCGACGCGCTGCGCTTCACCCTCGCCCGCGGCGCCAACCCCGGCGTCGACGTCCCCATCGGCGAGGACTGGGTCCAGGGCTCCCGCAACTTCGCCAACAAGATCTGGAACGCCACCCGCTTCGCGCTGATGAACGGCGCGACCGTCGAGGGTCCGCTGCCCGGCCCGGAGCAGATGTCCGCCACGGACCGGTGGATCCTCTCCCGGCTCAACTCGGTCGTCGCCGAAGTGGACGCGTACTACGAGGACTACCAGTTCGCCAAGTTGTCCGAGACCCTGTTCCACTTCGCCTGGGACGAGGTCTTCGACTGGTACGTCGAGCTGTCCAAGACCACCTTCTTCGAGGGCGGCGAGCCGGCCCGGGTCTCCGGCCGGGTCCTCGGCGAGGTCCTGGACGTGATGCTGCGGCTGCTGCACCCGGTCGTCCCCTTCGTCACCGAGACGCTGTGGACCACGCTCACCGGGCAGGAGTCGGTCGTCATCGCCGACTGGCCGAGCGACGGCGGCTTCCGCGACCAGGCCGCCGAGCGCGAGATCGAGAACCTCCAGCAGGTGATCACCGAGGTCCGCCGCTTCCGCTCCGACCAGGGGCTGCAGCCCGGCCAGAAGGTCCCGGCCCGCCTCGATCTGTCCGGCACCGAGCTGGCAGCGCACGAGCCCGCCATCCGGCAGCTGCTGCGTCTCCAGCCCGAGGGCGAGGGCTTCCACGCCACGGCGACCCTGCCGGTCGCCGGCGCGGTCGTCGCGCTCGACCTCTCCGGGGCGATCGACGTCGCGGCGGAGCGCAAGCGGCTGACGAAGGACCTCGGCGCTGCCCAGAAGGAGAAGGCGCAGGCGCAGGCGAAGCTCGGCAACGAAGCCTTCCTGGCCAAGGCCCCGGACCAGGTCGTCGACAAGATCCGCACCCGGCTGGCCAAGGCCGAGGAGGACATCGAGCGCATCACCGCGCAGCTGGCGGCGCTGCCGCAGGCGTAGGGCGCAGCGATGAGGAGGCCCCGGGGCAACCCGGGGCCTCCTCGTCAGTGCACCTGCCCCCTGTGGATGAGCTCCTTCCCGTAACTGGGGGCAAGCCCCCGGACCCCTGGTACGGCCTTGGGCCGTGTCCTCAAGCGCCGGACGGGCTGGATTCTCGGTACGCACACGACCGCCCGGGTGCGCGGTCTGCGGCCGGGCCCGCCGCCTTGGTCGAACGTCCCGAAACGGACAGGGCGAACATCCTGTCGGCGGCGCCGCCGGCGGCCCTCCGTAGACTGACCCTGTGAGTGAGCAGCCGGACCCCTTCGACGAGATCGTCGACGCCGAGACAGACCGTGACCCCGACCTGGCGGTGATCGAGGCCGGCAGTCGCACCCTGCGCGCCCAGGCCGGTCCGCCGCAGGGTGACCCCGTTCCCGCGCGCCCCGCCGACCCGAAGGTGGACAAGGCCCTGCGCGAGGTCGAGGCCGAGCTGGCCACCCGCTGGGGCGAGACCAAGCTGGAGCCCTCGGTCACCCGGATCAAGGCCCTGATGGACGTGCTGGGCGAGCCCCAGCGCGCGTATCCGTCGATCCACATCACCGGGACGAACGGCAAGACGTCCACGGCCCGGATGATCGAGGCGCTGCTGGGCGCGTTCGAGCTGCGTACCGGCCGCTACACCTCGCCGCACGTCCAGTCGATCACCGAGCGGATCAGCCTGGACGGCGCGACGGTCGACGCCGAGCGTTTCATCGAGACCTACCACGACATCAAGCCGTATGTGGAGATGGTCGACTCCTCCCAGGACTACCGGCTCTCCTTCTTCGAAGTCCTCACCGGAATGGCGTACGCGGCCTTCGCCGACGCGCCCGTCGACGCGGCGGTCGTCGAGGTCGGCATGGGCGGCAGCTGGGACGCCACCAACGTGATCGACGCGGCGGTCGCGGTCGTCACGCCCATCGACCTGGATCACACCGACCGGCTCGGCGACACGCCGTCCGAGATCGCCGGCGAGAAGGCGGGCGTCATCAAGGAGGGCGCGACGGTCATCCTGGCGCAGCAGCCGGTGGACGCCGCGCAGGTGCTGCTGAAGAAGGCCGTGGAGGCGGACGCGACCGTAGCCCGCGAGGGCATGGAGTTCGGTGTGCTCTCCCGTGAGGTCGCCGTCGGCGGGCAACTGCTGACGCTGCGCGGGCTCGGCGGGGAGTACTCGGACGTCTTCCTGCCGCTGTACGGGGCCCACCAGGCGCACAACGCGGCGGTGGCGCTGGCCGCGGTCGAGGCGTTCTTCGGCATCGGCGCGGGCCAGGCGCGGGCGCTGGATGTGGACGTCATCCGGCGGGCGTTCGCCTCGGTGGCCTCGCCCGGGCGGCTCGAGGTCGTCCGGCGCAGCCCGACCGTGGTCCTGGACGCGGCGCACAACCCGGCGGGGGCGCGGGCGGCCGCGGAGGGCATCCAGGAGTCGTTCGACTTCTCCCGGCTGATCGGCGTCGTGGGCACCAGCGGCGACAAGGATGTGAAGGGGCTGCTCGAAGCATTTGAGCCGATCCTCGCGGAGGTCGTCGTCACACAGAACTCCACCCATCGCGCGATGGACGCGGACGCGCTGGCGGCGATCGCGGTGGAGGTCTTCGGAGACGAGCGGGTCGTCGTCGAACCGCGGCTGGACGACGCGCTGGAGGCGGCGATCACCCTGGCGGAGGAGGAGTCGGAGTTCGCCGGCGCGGGCGTCCTGGTGACCGGCTCGGTGATCACGGTCGGCGAGGCGCGGCTGCTGCTGGGGAAGGGCTGAGATCCGGTGCGTACGCTCTGTGCATCCACGTTGATCGGCGAGTTCTTTGTGATCGGGTTCGCCGGTCTGGTGGCGATGAAGTCCGACGACCTGACGATGACCGCCGTGTGGACGGTCTGCGGCGTCGGGATGCTGTTCTCGCTGCTCCTGTGCGGCATGATCACCCGCCCGGGCGGGGTCCAGCTGGGCTGGGCCCTGCAGATCGCGCTTATCGTCAGCGGCTTCCTCATCCCCGCGATGTTCTTCCTCGGGGCAGTCTTCGCGGGCCTGTGGTGGGCGTCGATCCACTACGGCCGGCAGATCGACGCGGCCAAGGCCCGCTGGGCGTCCCAGCAGCCCGAGGGGTCGCACAACTGAGCCTCGCCGGCGATTGAGGCGCGGGGGTCCGGGGGCGGACCCCCGCACGGGGCCCGGGGCGGAGACCCAGTCCGGGATATGGGTCCCGGCCCCGCACCCCAGGGCCTCGCGGGGAGGGGTGCGGGAAGGCGCCCCCGCCACCCCCTGTAACCTCAGGACACCGCACACGCACGCCTGCTAGGAGCCGTACATGACCCAGCGCACCCTCGTCCTCCTCAAGCCCGACGCCGTGCGGCGCAGGCTCATCGGTGAGATCATCGGGCGTATCGAGGCCAAGGCGGGCTGGGCTGTCACCGCGCTTGAGATGCGTGAGCTGGACCAGGAGACGCTGGAGCTGCACTACGGCGAGCACAAGGGCAAGCCCTTCTACGAGCCGCTCGTCGAGTTCATGTCCTCCGGCCCCGTCGTGGCGCTCGTCGTCGAGGGCGAGCGGGTCATCGAGGGGCTGCGCCGGCTCGCCGGGCCCACCGATCCGATCGCCGCCGAGCCCGGCTCCATCCGCGGCGACTTCGGCACCATCGTCCGGGAGAACCTGATCCACGCCTCGGACTCCGAGGAGTCCGCCATTCGTGAGCTGAAAATTTTCTTCCCCGGCCTTTCCTGATCAGCCGTCAGCCATACAGCGCTCAGATCCTGGGGCGACCGAAGGAATTCGGTCGCCCCCTGGCATATGAAACGCAATTTCGGGAACGGTTCGCCAAGACACCTCGTCACCTATACAGAGGTGGACCACCGAGCCGTGTCCGTGCAGGCGGCACTACGATGTAAGCCTCACGCCACAGCACCCACCTCGCCGTCCTAAAAAGCCATCAACGCTCGATTTGGGAAGGCCAGACGCATCCTCATGGGGAACAACATGTCGTTCATCGGCCGTGACATGGCTGTCGACCTCGGGACCGCCAACACGCTGGTGTACGTCAGGGGCCGGGGGATCGTCCTCAACGAGCCGTCCGTCGTCGCCATCAACACCAACACGGGCGGCATCCTCGCGGTCGGCGCCGAGGCGAAGAAGATGATCGGCCGGACACCGGGCAACATCGTTGCCGTCCGGCCGTTGAAGGACGGCGTCATCGCCGACTTCGAGATCACCGAGCGGATGCTCCGCTACTTCATCCTGAAGATCCACAAGCGCCGGTACCTCGCCCGGCCGCGTGTCGTCGTCTGTGTGCCCTCCGGCATCACCGGCGTCGAGCGCCGCGCGGTCATCGAGGCGTCGACGCAGGCGGGCGCCAGACAGGTGCACATCATCGAGGAGCCGATGGCGGCCGCCATCGGCTCCGGACTCCCGGTCCATGAGGCCACCGGCAATATGGTCGTCGACATCGGCGGCGGCACCACGGAAGTCGCCGTCATCTCGCTCGGCGGAATCGTCACAGCACAGTCCATCCGCGTCGCCGGCGATGAGCTGGACAACGCGATCATCCAGCACATCAAGAAGGAGTACTCCCTCCTGCTCGGCGAGCGGACGGCCGAGAGCATCAAGATCACCATCGGCTCCGCCTATGACATGGACCAGGACGAACACACCGAGATCCGCGGCAGGGACCTGGTCTCCGGGCTCCCCAAGACCGTCGTCATCTCGGCAGCCGAGGTCCGCAAGGCCATCGAGGAACCGGTCAACGCGATCGTCGACGCCGTGAAGACCACCCTCGACAAGTGCCCGCCGGAACTCTCCGGCGACGTCATGGACCGCGGCATCGTGCTCACCGGCGGCGGTGCGCTGCTGCGCGGACTGGACGAACGGCTCCGCCGGGAGACCGGGATGCCCATCCACATCGCCGAGGACCCGCTCGACTCCGTGGCCCTCGGCTCGGGCAAGTGCGTCGAGGAGTTCGAAGCGCTGCAGCAGGTGCTGGACGCCCAGCCCCGCCGCTGACCGTCCCCCGAACGGCCGCATAAGGTTCCCCCTGGGTCTCAAGGACCCGGGGGGACCCCCCGTATGGGGGCCTGCCAACCCACACGGCCCATCGTTGACACAGAGACACCGATATTCCTACGAGGAAGGCACGGCCGCCGCACGTGAGGGACACACGAGAGAGCCGGCTGCTCCTGGTTCTGCTGGTCGCCACCGCGTTCGCACTGATCACGGTGGACATCCGCGGCGGCGAGGAGTCACCCGTCGACGGCGCCCGGCAGGCCGCCGCCGCGGTCTTCGGCCCGGTGGAGAAGGGCGTCGCGGCCGCCGTCGGCCCCGTCGGCAACGCCATCGGGGCCGTACGGGACTCCGGTGAGCGGCACGACCGCATCAGCGAACTGGAGCGGGAGAACATCCTGCTGAGACAGAAGCTCGGCAGTGACGAGCGCACCAAGAGCAGGGTGCAGCAGCTCGACAAGCTCCTCAGGACGGCCGGAGCCGGCCAGTACGGCATCAAGGGCGCCGAAGTCATCGCCATAGGAGCAGCCCAGGGCTTCTCCTGGACCGTCACGATCGACGCCGGCTCACGCGACGGCATCGAGCGCGACATGACCGTGCTCAACGGCGACGGGCTCGTCGGCCGGGTCACCACCGTCGGCCCCGACACCGCCACCGTGCTGCTCGCCAGCGACCCGGACTTCACCGTCGGCACCCGGATGGAGAGCACCGACGAACTCGGCTTCGCCACCGGCCAGGGCGACCGCCCCCTCTCCGTCCAACTCCTCAACGGCAAGGCCAAGGTCAAGAAGGGCGACCGGCTCGTCACCTTCGGCTCCCAGGCGGGCAAGCCGTTTGTGCCGGGAGTGCCGGTGGGCGAGGTCGTCCGCGTCGATCCTTCCGGCGGAGCCCTCACCCGAAACATCTACGTCCGCCCATTCGCCGCCTTCACCAAGCTCGACGTCGTCGGCGTCGTGGTCAAGGCGCCGCGCAGCGACCCGCGGGACACGGTCCTGCCGCCCAAGCCCGCCAAGCCCAAGCCGACGCCCACCGTCACGGTCACCGTCACAGCCGACCCGGACGCCGCGGACGGCCAAGCCCAGGGCGACGGCCAAGCCCAGGGCGACGGTCAGGCCGACGGCGACGGTCAGGCCGACGGCGCACTCGACGGCCAGTTCGAAGGCCGCCGCGACGGCCAGTTCGACGACACGCAGCAGTAGGAGCTGATCCGCCATGCGCTTCAACCGGATGCTGCTCTCCACGACCCTCGTCGTGGTCGCCCTCGTCATCCAGGTCTCGATCCTCGCCCGCCTCCAGCTTCCCGGCGCGGTCCCCGACCTGCTGCTGCTGACCGTCCTCGGACTCGCCTTCGTCTACGGCCATCTGGCGGGCGCGTTCATCGGCTTCGGCGCCGGGCTGCTGGCCGACCTCGCCCCGCCCGCAGACCACGCCGCCGGCCGCTACGCGCTCGTGCTGTGCGTCATCGGCTATCTCGCGGGGCTGGTACGACCCGAGAACGGCCAGCTCAAGTCGGCCGCCGCGCCCATGGCCGCCGTCGTCGCCGCCGCGCTCGGCTCCACCCTCCTCTACTCCGGCGTCGGCGCGCTCGTCGGCGACACCGCGGCCCGCCATGTCGGCCTGGGCAGCCTGCTGCTCAGCGCCGCGATCTACGATCTGCTGCTCGCTCCGTTCACCGTGCCGTTGATCATGGCCCTGGCCAGACGCGCGGACAACGACCCGCTCGCCGAGTCCCAGAGCGGCGCCCAGGACGTCTCCAAGGGCTGGCTCTCCTCCGGCACCGGGCTGCGCATCGGCGGCCAGCGGGGCGGACTGCGAGTCAAGACGGCCCGTACGCGCGCCACCCGCGCCGGGCGCATCAAGGGAGTCAAGCGGCTGTGACCACGCAAGCCGACACGACCGGGACCGAGCGGACACGAACACGGATGCCAGCGCGAGGGCGGATCGGAACGGGAACATGACAGAGGGGGCAACGTGAGCAACATCCCCGAGACCGGGCGGACCCCCCGAGTCCAGATCCGGCTCGTCATCATCCAGGTACTCGTCTTCTCCCTCCTCTTCACCCTCGGCGGCAGGCTCTGGTACCTCCAGATCCGCAACGGCGACGAGTTCACGGACGAGGCGAAGAGCAACCACGTCCAGCGGGTCGTGCAGCCGGCCGTCCGCGGCTCCATCCTCGACTCCCGCGGCGTGCCCCTCGCCGACAACGAGACCCGTCTCGTCGTCTCGGCCTCCCGCACCGAGCTGATGAAGATGAAGGACGACGGCAAGGCCGTCCTCACCCGGCTGGCCGGAGTCCTCGGGATGACGCCGAAAGAGGTCATGGACAAGGTCCGCCTCTGCAACAACGAGACCCCGCAGCCCTGCTGGAACGGCTCCCCGTACCAGCCCATCCCGGTCACCGACGAGGCCACCACCCAACAGGCCCTGCAGATCCGCGAACGCGCCGAGGACTTCCCCGGCATCACCGCGGAACCCACCGCCGTACGCCGCTACCCCGCGCCCGGCAAGGCCAACACCGCACAGGTCCTCGGCTATCTCTCCCCAGTCACCGACGAGGAGATCGAGAAGGCCAAGGACGGCGACTCGCCCTTCCTCCGCTCCGACCAGGTCGGCCGCTCCGGCCTGGAGCGCACCTACGACCAGGAGCTGCGCGGCAAGGCCGGAGTGACCTCGTACGAGGTCGACAAGCTCGGCCGCGTCATGGGGCAGACCCAGGCCGAACCCGCCAGGCCCGGCTCCAACGTCATCACCAGCATCGACGCCCAGGTGCAGCGGGTGGCCGAGTACGAGCTGAACGAGGCGATGAAGACCGCCCGCAAGGAGACCGACAAGGTCACCGGCCGCAAGTACGAGGCCGACTCGGGCGCCGTCGTCGTGCTCGAATCCAAGACCGGCCGGGTCGTCGCCATGGCCTCCAACCCCACCTACGACCCCAACGCCTGGGTCGGCGGCATCTCCGGCAAGGACTACGCCAAGCTCACCGGCGACGGCTCCAACTACCCGCTGCTCAACCGCGCCATCCAGGGACAGGCGGCCCCCGGCTCCATCTTCAAGGTGGTGTCCGCGAGCGCCGCAGTCCGGGCCGGCTACGACTTCGACGGCAGCTACAACTGCTCCAGCTCCTACAGCCTCGGCGGCCAGGTCTTCCGGAACTTCGAATCCCGCGGCTACGGGCCCATCAGCCTCGGCCGGGCGCTGGAAGTCTCCTGCAACACCGTCTTCTACGCGCTGGGCCACAAGGAGTGGCAGCGCGACGGGGGCAACAAGCCCAAGAAGAACCCCGGAGACTGGTTCTACAAGACCGCCCACGACTTCGGCCTCGGCGCCAAGACCGGCGTCGACCTGCCCAACGAGGTCAGCGGCCGGATCCCGGACCGCCAGTGGAAGAAGGACTTCTGGAAGGCCAACAAGGACATCTGGTGCAAGACGGGGAAGAAGGACGGCAGCTACGCCGAGAAGATCGCCTATGAGAACTGCCTCGAAGGCAACCGGCTGAAGGCGGGCGACAGCATCAACTACGCCATCGGCCAGGGCGACATCCTCGTCACCCCCCTCCAGATGGCCGTCATCTACTCGTCCATCAGCAACGGCGGCACCCTCTACGACCCCACCGTCGGCAAGGCCGTCATCAGCGCCGACGGCAAGCACATCAAGGAGATCAAGCCCAAGTCCCACGGAAAGCTGCCGATAGACGCAGAGACCGTCGGCAAGCTGGACAAGGCGCTCCGCTCCGTCGTGGAGAGCGGCACCGCCTCCTGGCGCTTCCAGGGCTGGCCGCAGGACAAGATCCCGATGCACGCCAAGACCGGCACCGCCCAGGTCTACGGCAAGCAGACCACCTCGTGGTTCGCCACCTACACCGACGACTACACCATCGTGATGACGATCTCCCAGGGCGGCACCGGCTCCGGCGCGTCAGGACCGGCCGTGCGCAATATCTACGAGGCGATGTACGGCCTCGACGAGGAAGGCAACCAGGACCTGAGCAAGGCCCTGCTGCCCAAGCCCCGGACGGCCCTGCCCAAGATCCAGCCCGACGGGACGATCGACGCCCCGAAGATCAGGCCGTACGAGCCCGAGAAGGCCGAGGACGCCGAACAGCCCGAGGACGCGGACGGCGAGGAACAACAGCCCGACGCCCCCGACGCCGAGCCCGACACAGGTGAACAGGATCCGGGCGACGACCTGCTGGCCGGCCCGCCGGGACGGAGGCAGCCCTGATGCCTACCGGCGCCAAGAGCTTCTCCGTCTCCGGCTACGGACCCGACCGGGCCGGAATGTGGCACCGCGTCACCGCCCGCGACTCGGTGATGCGCCGCCTCGACTGGCCGCTGCTGCTCTCCTCGCTCATGCTGTCGTTCATCGGCGCCCTGCTGGTCTGGTCCGCGACCCGCAACCGCACGGAGCTCAACCAGGGAGACCCCTACTACTTCCTCTTCCGGCACGCCCTCAACAGCGGCATCGGCGTGGCGCTCATGATCGCCACCGTCTGGCTGGGGCACCGCACGCTGCGCGGCGCAGTCCCCGTGCTGTACGGGATCTCCGTCGTCCTCGTCCTGCTGGTCCTCACCCCCCTGGGCGCCACGATCAACGGCGCCCACGCATGGATCGTCATCGGCGGAGGCTTCTCCCTCCAGCCGTCCGAATTCGTCAAGATCACCATCATTCTGGGGATGGCGATGCTGCTCGCCGCCCGTGTGGACGCGGGCGACCACCCCTACCCCGACCACCGTGTGGTCGCCAAGTCCCTGGGCCTGGCGGCCATCCCGATGGCCATCGTGATGCTGATGCCCGACCTCGGCTCCGTGATGGTGATGGCTGTGATCGTCCTCGGGGTGCTGCTGGCCTCCGGGGCGTCCAACCGCTGGGTCCTCGGCCTGTTGGGCGCGGGAGTCCTCGGAGCCGTACTCGTCGCCGTGCTCGGCCTGCTCGACGAGTACCAGATCAACCGCTTCGCGGCCTTCGCCAACCCCGAACTCGACCCCGCGGGCGTCGGCTACAACACCAACCAGGCGCGGATCGCCATCGGCTCCGGCGGGCTGCTGGGCACCGGACTGTTCAAGGGCTCCCAGACCACCGGACAGTTCGTGCCGGAGCAGCAGACCGACTTCGTGTTCACCGTGGCGGGCGAGGAGCTCGGTTTTGTCGGGGCGGGCTTCATCCTGTTCCTGCTCGGTGTGGTGCTGTGGCGCGCCTGCCGCATCGCCCGCGAGACGACCGAGCTGTACGGCACGATCGTCGCCGCCGGGATCATCGCCTGGTTCGCGTTCCAGTCGTTCGAGAACATCGGAATGACGCTGGGGATCATGCCGGTGGCCGGGCTGCCGCTGCCGTTCGTGTCCTACGGGGGCTCGTCGATGTTCGCCGTCTGGGTGGCGATCGGACTCCTCCAGTCGATCAGAGTGCAGAAACCGATAACGGCATAGCCCGGCTCCGACGCCAGGTGGCGCGGAACTGCCCCTGCCGCGATCCGCCCGGGAGAACTAGATTCGGTTCATGGCGGACACGAAGCGCGAGATCGAGCGGAAGTACGAGGCCACCCCCCGGACGGCACTGCCCGACCTGACGAAGGTCGGCGGCGTCGCGCAGGTCGTCGACAAGGGCGTCGCCGAGCTGGACGCCGTCTACTACGACACCCGGGACCTGCGGCTCGCCGCCGCCTCCATCACGCTGCGCCGCAGAACCGGCGGCGACGACGCCGGCTGGCATCTCAAGCTGCCCGTCGCCCCCGGCATACGGGACGAGGTCACCGCCCCCCTGTCGGACTTCCTTCCCAGAAGTCTCGCCGCCCTCGTCCGCGCCCGTGTCAGGGGCGCCGCGACCGTGCCGGTGATGCGGCTGCTCTCCCGGCGCGAGCTGCGGCATCTGGCCGACGCCGACGGCGCCCTGCTCGCCGAGCTGAGCCGGGACGCGGTGCGCGCGGAGCGCCTCACCGACGGCGGACGCGTGGCCGAGTGGGACGAGATCGAGGTCGAGCTCGCCGACGGCACGGAGACCGCCTTCCTCGACGCCGTCGACAAGAAGCTCCGCAAGGCCGGTATCGAGCCGGCCGCATCGCCGTCGAAACTGGCACGAGCGCTCGCCGAGACCGCGCCGGAGGGCGAGCGGCCCCCGGCGCCGCAGCGGCCGCCACGGCCGCGGACCGCCGGCGACCACGTCCTCGCCTATCTGCGCGAACAGGTCGACGCGCTCCTCGTCCACGACCCCGCCGTACGCCGGGACCTGCCCGACTCCGTCCACCAGATGCGGGTCGCCAGCCGCCGGCTGCGCAGCGCCTTCCGGACCTACCGGAAGATCGTCGACCGGTCGGTCACCGACCCCATGGGGGACGAGCTGCGCTGGCTCGCCGCGGAGCTCGGCTTCGCCCGCGACCAGGAGGTCCTCGCCGAGCGGCTGCGCTCCCGCATCGACGAGCTGCCCCGGACGCTGGTGCTCGGGCCGGTCCGCGGCCGGCTGCGCACCTGGGCGGCCGCCCGCGGCTCCGGCACCCGCCGCCGGGCCGTGGCCGTCCTCGACAGCAAGCGCTACCTCGCACTGCTGGACTCCCTCGAGGCGCTGCTCGCCGATCCGCCGCTGCTGAAGGCCGCGGACGTTCCGGCGGAGAAGACGCTGCCCAAGGCGGTCCTCAAGGACTACGACCGCCTCGCCCAGCGCGTCGAGACCGCCCTCTCGCTGCCCGCGGGCGAGGAGCGCGACCTCGCCCTGCACGACGCCCGCAAGGCCGCCAAGCGCGCCCGGTACGCCGGGGAGGCCGCCACGACGGCGCTCGGCAAACCGGCCAAACGGTTCGCCAAGCGTATGAAGGCCGTCCAGACGGTCCTCGGCGACCACCAGGACAGCGTCGTCGCCCGCGAGGCCCTGCGGAACCTGGCGATCCAGGCCCATGCGGCGGGGGAGTCGGCCTTCACCTGGGGTCTGCTCTACGGGCACGAGGAGTCGGCCGCGGCCACACGGGAGCGGGAGCTGCCTCAGGTGTGGGCGAAGGCGGCGGACCCGCGGGTGAGGGAGGCGCTGGGGGCGTGACCGAACGGGTGGGAACTCGCTGGAACCGATGTACTGCTTCCCCGCGAAGGCGGGGGTGGTCCCGGGCTGAAGGCCGCCGGTTCCGCTGAGGTCGGTCAGTCCCCGCAGGAGCGGGGTGCGCGTTCGCCGTGCCGAGGGGCGACTCCGAGGGGGTTACGCTAGAGAGTCGCCCCTGTCAGACGATGAAGGTTTTCCTCCACATGCCTGCCGAATCGGTCTTCCCGCAGCTCGAAGCTCTGCTCCCGCACGTGCAGAAGCCGATCCAGTACGTCGGCGGAGAGCTCAACTCCACGGTGAAGCCGTGGGAGAGCTGCGACGTCCGCTGGGCGCTCATGTACCCGGACGCCTACGAGGTCGGGCTGCCCAACCAGGGCGTCATGATCCTCTACGAGGTGCTGAACGAACGCGAGGGCGTTCTGGCCGAGCGTACGTACAGCGTGTGGCCGGACCTGGAGGCGCTGATGCGGGAGCACGGCGTCCCGCAGTTCACGGTCGACAGCCACCGCCCGGTCAAGGCCTTCGACGTCCTGGGCCTCAGCTTCTCCACCGAGCTGGGCTACACCAACATGCTCACGGCCCTGGACCTCGCGGGCATCCCGCTGGAGGCGAAGGACCGCGGCACGGACGACCCGATCGTGCTCGCAGGCGGTCACGCCGCCTTCAACCCCGAGCCCATCGCGGACTTCATCGACTGCGCGGTCATCGGCGACGGCGAGCAGGCCGTGCTGGAGATCACCGAGATCATCCGCGCCTGGAAGGCGGACGGCCGCCCCGGCGGCCGCGAGGAACTGCTCTTCCGGCTGGCCCGCACCGGCGGGGTGTACGTCCCCGGCTTCTACGACGTCGAGTACCTCCCCGACGGCCGCATCGGCCGCGTCGTGCCCAACCGCTCCGGCGTCCCGTGGCGGGTGTCCAAGCACACCGTCATGGACCTGGACGAGTGGCCGTACCCCAAGCAGCCGCTCGTCCCCCTCGCGGAGACCGTCCATGAGCGGATGTCCGTGGAGATCTTCCGCGGCTGCACCCGCGGCTGCCGCTTCTGCCAGGCCGGCATGATCACCCGCCCCGTGCGGGAACGCAGCATCACCGGCATCGGCGAGATGGTGGACCGGGGTCTGAAGGCGACCGGCTTCGAGGAGGTCGGGCTGCTCTCGCTGTCGTCGGCGGACCACTCCGAGATCGGGGACGTCGCCAAGGGCCTCGCGGACCGGTACGAGGAGGACAAGATCGGCCTGTCCCTCCCGTCCACCCGTGTCGACGCCTTCAACATCGACCTGGCCAACGAGCTGACCCGCAACGGCCGCCGGTCCGGGCTGACCTTCGCCCCCGAAGGCGGCTCGGAGCGCATCCGCAAGGTCATCAACAAGATGGTCTCGGAAGAGGACCTGATCAGGACCGTGGCCACCGCCTACGGCAACGGCTGGCGCCAGGTGAAGCTGTACTTCATGTGCGGTCTGCCCACCGAGACCGACGAGGACGTGCTCCAGATCGCCGACATGGCGACCAGGGTCATCGCCAAGGGCCGCGAGGTCTCCGGCTCCAACGACATCCGCTGCACCGTCTCCATCGGCGGCTTCGTGCCCAAGCCGCACACCCCCTTCCAGTGGGCCCCGCAGCTCGGCTCCGAGGAGACCGACGCCCGGCTGGAGAAGCTCCGCGACAAGATCCGCGGCGACAAGAAGTACGGCCGCTCCATCGGCTTCCGCTACCACGACGGCAAGCCCGGCATCGTCGAAGGCCTCCTCTCGCGCGGCGACCGCCGCATCGGCGCGGTCATCCGCGCCGTGTACGAGGACGGCGGCCGCTTCGACGGCTGGCGCGAGCACTTCTCGTACGACCGGTGGATGGCCTGCGCCGACAAGGCCCTGCCGGAGTTCGGCGTCGACGTCGCCTGGTACACCACGCGCGAGCGCACCTACGAGGAGGTCCTGCCCTGGGACCACCTGGACTCCGGCCTCGACAAGGACTGGCTCTGGGAGGACTGGCAGGACGCGCTGGACGAGACCGAGGTCGAGGACTGCCGCTGGACGCCGTGCTTCGACTGCGGAGTGTGCCCGCAGATGGACACGCACATCCAGATCGGCCCGACCGGCAAGAAGCTGCTGCCGCTCAGCGTGGTGAAGTAGCGGTGCGGTAGCCCGCATCGCTCAACAGCTCGGGGAGAGGGCCCGGCCACTCGGGGACGCAGGTGGCCGGGCCTTCGCATGTCCTCCGCGGGGCGGCCGCACCCGGCGGTGAGTCGAGGCGCGATGAGCAACGCGTACTCTGGGTAGAAGAGCCATCGTTCCCGGCGCGGCGGCCGGGCCCGAGATCTCCCCGCGAAACCGGGGGTGAGCCGGGCGGCCCCCAGGGAACACCCCGCACATCCAAGGGCGGCGCCGTACCGCGCACGCCCAGCACCGAGGAGAAGAACCACTGGGCAAGCGACAGCCCGAAGGCCCGCCGCCCGCACCGGCAGTGCAGCGCATCCGACTGCGCTACACCAAGCGCGGCCGCCTCCGGTTCACCAGCCACCGAGACTTTCAGCGCGCCTTCGAGCGGGCGCTCCGGCGCGCCGAAGTGCCGATGGCGTACTCGGCGGGATTCACCCCGCACCCCAAGGTGTCGTACGCCAATGCCGCACCCACCGGCACGGGCAGCGAGGCCGAGTATCTGGAAATCGCCCTCACCGAGCATCGCGACCCGGAAAGGCTGCGCAAGCTGCTGGACGAGTCGCTGCCCGAGGGGCTTGACATCACTGACGCCGTGGAAGCACGGGCCTCCGGTCTGGCCGATCGGCTCACCGCCTCCGTGTGGGAGCTGCGGCTCGAGGGGGTCGGGTCGGACGCCGCCGAGCGGGCCGTCTCCGCCTTCCTCGCAGCCGGGGCCGTCGAGGTGCAGCGCAGGACGAAGAACGGCATGCGCACCTTCGACGCCCGCGCGGCCGTCGCCGCCCTGGAGGCGGTCGACGGGGCGGGCGATAGGCCGGGGCAGGGGCCCTGTGCGATACTGCGGCTGGTTGTGCGGCACGTGACACCTGCCGTACGGCCCGACGACGTCCTGTCCGGTCTCCGAGCTGTGGCCGACCTGGCGCCGCCGGTCCCCGCAGCGGTGACCAGGCTGGCGCAGGGGCTCTTCGACGAGGAGTCCGGCATGGTGACCGACCCGCTCGCGCCTGACCGCGACGCAGCCCCGGCCGCTTCACACACGGCCGCCGGGACCGCCGACGCGACGGTGCCGGAAGGTGCCGGTTCCATTTAGGACGGTCGCCGGAGCGCAGCCCTGGCACTCGGGAGCCACCTGGGTCGGGCCGCGCGCAGACCAGAAGACTTTCGCCAGGCCGTGCGTATCACGCGTACGGAACCGGCGAGCCATACATCAGCTCCCGTGCGGCGCCCGCGCCCCGGACGGCGGGGCCGCGCACATCACGTGGCCGCGGCCCGGACCGGAACCAGACGCGGCGCCCGGGAGCGCGACGGGAGAACCGCCCGCATGCACGAGCCGAACGGACCCGGTACCACCGGGAACCACGACAACGACATCGAAGAGAACAACAGCCCGAGCGACACGCTGCCGCCGCGCCGCAAGCGTCGGGTGGCCTCGCGTCCGGCCGGGCCGCCGAGCGGGGCCGCGGAGGCGACGGAGATCGTCCAGGCTGTCGAAGACGCAGAGGCCGTCGGCGCCGTCGACGTCACCGAGCCGGAGCCCGCGGAGGCGCAGGCCGTGGAGCCCGAGCCCGCGGAGGCGCAGGCCCCCGCCCCTCGTGCCCGCCGCCGGGCCTCCCGCAAGGCGACCGCTCCGGCGGGGACGCCGAAGACGGCCGAGGCGGCCGCCGGCACCGACGCCGAGCCCGAGCCCGAGCCCGCTGCCGAGCCCGAGGCGGCCGCCCCCGCCCCGGCACGTACGCGCCGCAGGGCCACCCGCAAGGTGGCCGCGCCCGTCGCGGAGGAGGCAGCTGTGGAGGAGGCCGCCGTGGAGCCGGAGACCGTCGGGGAGCTCGAGCCCGCTGCCGAGCCCGAGGCGGCCGCCCCCGCCCCCGCACGTACGCGCCGCCGCGCCGTCCGGAAGGCCGTAGCGCCCGCCGCCTCGGCGGAGGAGGCCGCCGCGACGGCAGAGGTCGTGGAGACGGCAGAGGAGGCCCCGGCCGAAGCCCCCGCGCCGCGAGCCCGCGCCCGGCGCAGGGCGTCCGCCCCCGCCGGCGCCCCCAGGGCCGTCGAGGGTCAGGCCGCCGAGCCGGAGCCCGAAGCCGTGACGGACGACGCGGCCGCCGGCACTGACGCCGAGCCCGCCGTCGAGGCGGAGCCCGAGGCCCCCGCACCGCGTACCCGTACGCGCCGCAGGGCATCCGCCCCCGCCGGCGCCCCCAAGACGGCCGCCGAAGCCGAAGCCGCGGAGGCTCCGGAAGCCGCTGAGCCCGCCGAGGCCGCGCCGAAGCGGACCCGCCGCCGCGCCGCTCGCAAGGCCGCCGAACCCGCCGGTGCGCCCCAGGCCGCCGGAGCCGGCGAGGAGGAGACCGAGGCCGAGGTGGGCGAGAGCCTGCCCCAGGGCGCGGTCACTCAGATCACCGCTCACGGGGACGAGGTCGCCGCCGCCGAGAAGGCGGCCACCCGCGGCCGTGCGCGCCGCCGTGCGGCCTCGTCCGTCGCCCCGGAGTTCACCGCGCAGGAGCAGTCCGCGGAGGGCGAGGCCCCCGCTTCCGCCCGCCGTGCCGCGCGGCCCGCGGTCCCGGTCTTCCAGGCCCCGGTCTTCACCGAGCCGATGTTCCAGACCCCGGAGACGGCCGCCGCTGCCGCCGCTGCCGCTGTGCATGAGAGCGAGGCGGCACAGGAGACCGGAGCGGAGACCGGAGCGGAGGCCGAGCAGGCGGCAGACGAGGCCGCGCGTTCCGGCCGTCGCCGTCGTCGCCGCCGCGGTGAGCAGACTGCCGAGCAGGTCGAGGCGGCCGAGGCCGCGGAGCCGGTCGAGGCGGAGGCAGCGGCCGAGCAGGCCGACGAGGGCGAGGAGCAGGACGAGTTCGAGGAGCGTCCCTCCCGTCGTCGCCGTCGCGGCGGCCGCCGTCGTCGCCGCGGCGAGGCCGCGGAGGCGGAGGAGTCCGTCGAGGAGCCCGCGGAGCAGGCCGAGGCCGCCGCGGAAGAGGAGGAGTCCGAGGAGGAGGGGGAGCAGGCCGAGGCCGCCACTCCGTCCGCCGCCGGGACCAGCAGCAGCCGTCGCCGCCGCCGTCGTCGCCGCCGCAGCGGTGACGGCGCGGACGTCGCGGGCGAGGACGAGCCGGAGCGTACGGTCGTCAAGGTCCGCGAGCCGCGCCCGCGCAAGGCCGAGGAGCCCTCCGACGAGGTGCAGTCCATCAAGGGCTCGACCCGTCTGGAGGCCAAGAAGCAGCGCCGCCGCGAGGGCCGTGAGCAGGGCCGCCGCCGGGTGCCGATCATCACCGAGGCGGAGTTCCTGGCGCGCCGCGAGGCGGTCGAGCGGGTCATGGTCGTCCGCCAGAGCGGCGAGCGCACCCAGATCGGCGTGCTCGAGGACAACGTGCTCGTCGAGCACTACGTCAACAAGGAGCAGGCCACCTCGTACGTCGGCAATGTCTACCTGGGCAAGGTCCAGAACGTCCTGCCGTCCATGGAGGCCGCCTTCGTCGACATCGGCAAGGGCCGCAACGCCGTCCTGTACGCAGGCGAGGTGAACTTCGAGGCGCTGGGCATGGCCAACGGCCCGCGCCGCATCGAGACCGCGCTCAAGTCCGGTCAGTCGGTGCTCGTCCAGGTGACGAAGGACCCGATCGGTCACAAGGGGGCACGGCTGACCAGCCAGGTCTCCCTCCCGGGCCGCTACCTCGTGTACGTCCCCGAGGGCTCGATGACCGGCATCAGCCGCAAGCTGCCCGACACCGAGCGCGCACGGCTGAAGACCATCCTCAAGAAGATCGTCCCCGAGGACGCCGGCGTCATCGTGCGCACGGCGGCCGAGGGCGCGAGCGAGGAGGAACTGCGCCGTGACGTCGAGCGGCTGCAGGCGCAGTGGGAGGAGATCCAGAAGAAGTCGAAGAACGGCTCCAGCGCGCCCGCGCTGCTGTACGGCGAGCCGGACATGACCGTCCGGGTCGTCCGCGACATCTTCAACGAGGACTTCTCGAAGGTCATCATCAGCGGCGACGAGGCGTGGGAGACCATCCACGGCTATGTCTCGCATGTCGCGCCCGACCTGGCCGACCGGCTCCAGCGGTGGACCAGCGAGGTCGACGTCTTCGCCACCTACCGGATCGACGAGCAGCTGATGAAGGCGCTGGACCGCAAGGTCTGGCTGCCGAGCGGCGGCTCGCTGGTGATCGACAAGACCGAGGCCATGATCGTGGTCGACGTCAACACCGGCAAGTTCACCGGCCAGGGCGGCAACCTGGAGGAGACCGTCACCAGGAACAACCTGGAGGCGGCCGAGGAGATCGTGCGCCAGCTGCGGCTGCGCGACCTCGGCGGCATCGTCGTCGTCGACTTCATCGACATGGTGCTGGAGTCCAACCGGGACCTGGTCATGCGACGGCTGCTGGAGTGCCTTGGCCGTGACCGGACCAAGCACCAGGTGGCCGAGGTCACCTCGCTGGGCCTGGTGCAGATGACCCGCAAGCGGGTCGGTCAGGGGCTGCTGGAGTCGTTCTCCGAGTCCTGCGTCCACTGCAACGGCCGTGGGCTGATCGTGCACATGGAGCAGCCGGCCGCCGCGGGCGGCGGTGGCGGGAAGCGCTCGAAGAAGCGCGGCCGCGGCGCTGCGGCGGCCGAGCCGCCCGCCGCGCCCGCGGCCGAGGCCGTCACCGAGGCGCCGGCGGAGACCGAGGCCGAGGTCGCGGCGGAGGCCGCAGCCCCGGTGGCGCTGCCCGAGCCCGCTGTCGCACCCGACGAGGAGCTGTACAGCAGTGCCGCGGAGGCGGAGGCCGCCGCGATGCGCGGCGGTCGGGGCCGCCGTCGGGCGACGCGCAAGGCGACGGCCCAGGCCGGCGCGCCGAAGACGGCCGAGCCCGTCGAGGCCCCTGTCGCCGAGCCTGCGACCGGGAAGGCCGAGAAGCCGGTGGAGCCGGTGGAGCAGCCGGTGGAGGCGGCCGCGCCTGCTCCCGCGGGCCGTACCCGCCGCCGCGCCGTCCGCAAGGCGACCTCTCCGGCGGGCCCCCCGGCCGCCGCCGTGCAGGAGCCTCAGCCGGAGCCCGAGCCTCAGCCGGAGCCCGAGCCTCAGCCGGAGCCGGTGCGACCGTCCGCCGAGGCCGAGGCCCCGGCCGAGCCGGCCCCGCCCCGCGCCCGCCGCCGGGTGACCCGCAAGGTCACCGCTCCCGCGGGCTCCCCCGCGGGGGGTGAGGACACCGCGGTCGTCGTGGTCGCCTCCACCCCGTCGGAGCCGGCGTCCGCCGAGGCCGGAGCACCGGCCCCGGAGGCTGCCGAGGCCCCCGAGGCCGAGGCCGCGGCCCCGGCCAAGAAGGCCGCCCGCAAGACCGCGAAGAAGGCCACGGCGAAGAAGGCCGCCGCCAAGAAGACGACGGCCAAGAAGACCGTCGCGAAGAAGACCGCGGCGAAGAAGACGACGGCGAAGAAGACGACCGCCAAGAAGGCGGCGAAGAAGACCGCGGCTGCGGAGCAGACACCCCATTCTGGAGTGACTGCGTCCGCGGAAAGCTGACGGCACGGTGGCAGACGGTGGCGACCGCGGACGCCACCGTCTGCCGGCTCAAGGGGGTGTCGGTCTGCCGATTCCCTGTCGCTCACGTCGGTTTGACCGGCTCAGCAGGCACTCATACCCTGTGCGCCGACATTGCCAGGCGTACGAACGGGCTGCCGCCCATGGGCGAGGCCGCACTGTCAGATGCTCACTTCCGTTCAGACTGAGAGTTCCCCAACCGCATGAGTGCGATACAGAAGGCTGTCATCCCTGCCGCGGGTCTCGGCACCCGGTTCCTGCCCGCCACCAAAGCCACCCCGAAGGAGATGCTGCCTGTCGTCGACAAGCCGGCGATCCAGTACGTGGTCGAGGAGGCGGTGGCGGCGGGCCTCTCCGACGTACTGATGGTCACCGGTCGCAACAAGCGGCCCCTCGAGGACCACTTCGACCGCAACTACGAGCTGGAGGAGGCGCTCGCCCGCAAGGGCGACGCCGACCGGCTGGCGAAGGTACAGGAGTCCAGCGACCTGGCCACCATGCACTATGTGCGCCAGGGCGATCCGCGCGGCCTCGGACACGCCGTGCTGTGCGCCGCCCCGCACGTCGGCGACCAGCCCTTCGCCGTCCTCCTCGGCGACGACCTGATCGACCCCCGGGACCCGCTGCTGAAGCGGATGGCCGAGATCCAGGAGCAGGAGGGCGGCAGCGTCATCGCGCTGATGGAGGTCGACCCCGCGCAGATCCACATGTACGGGTGCGCCGCCGTGGCACCCACGGGCGACAGCGATGTCGTTCGGGTCACCGGTCTGGTGGAGAAGCCGGACCCGTCGGAGGCCCCGAGTAATCTTGCGATCATCGGCCGCTATGTCCTGGACCCGGCCGTCTTCGAGGTCCTGCGCAAGACCGAGCCCGGCCGGGGCAACGAGATCCAGCTCACCGACGCGCTGCAGAAGCTGGCGGAGGACGAGTCGCTGGGCGGCCCGGTCCACGGTGTTGTCTTCAAGGGCCGCCGGTACGACACCGGCGACCGCGGCGACTACCTGAGGGCCATCGTCCGTCTTGCGGCCGAGCGTGAAGACCTCGGGCCTGACTTCAAGAAGTGGCTGCGTGACTATGTCGAGGAAGAGTGCCCGTGAGCAGGGTCCTGGCGAGGCACCTGGTTTGACCCCCTGACCGGCCGCCCGTAACCTTGACCCTCGGCGTGTTTCCTTATGCGCCCGTCCCTGAGCACCTCCCTCCCGGCCGAGCCGGGAGAGGCCGCTCGTCCAATCGGATCACTCCGGGCCCCGGCCCGTGTGAGCGGCTGGCATCAGGGGCTCCGTTTCGAGCGAGAGAGAGATCCGCGTGTACGCCATCGTGCGCAGCGGTGGTCGCCAGCACAAGGTTGCGGTCGGCGACATCGTTGAGGTTGACAAGATTTCCACTGCCAAGGTCGGCGACACGGTAGAGCTCTCTACCCTGCTCGTCGTCGACGGCGACGCCGTCACCAGCGACCCGTGGGTGC
This sequence comes from Streptomyces chengmaiensis, assembly GCF_029846775.1. Lineage (NCBI taxonomy): Bacteria > Bacillati > Actinomycetota > Actinomycetes > Kitasatosporales > Streptomycetaceae > Streptomyces > Streptomyces chengmaiensis. Next base: position 4,211 of record NZ_JARWBG010000028.1, on the reverse strand, counting down.
TGGCCGGCATCAAGGTCCAGGCCGAGGTCGTGGACCACCACAAGGGCGCCAAGATCGACATCCTGCGCTACAAGAACAAGACCGGCTACCGCCGTCGTCAGGGCCACCGCCAGCAGTACACGGCGATCAAGGTCACGGCGATCCCCGCCGCCGCGAAGTAAGGGACTGAGGAGACATGGCACACAAGAAGGGCGCATCGTCCACCCGGAACGGTCGCGACTCCAACGCTCAGCGGCTCGGCGTGAAGCGCTTCGGCGGTCAGGTCGTCAACGCCGGTGAGATCCTGGTCCGCCAGCGCGGCACCCACTTCCACCCGGGCGCGGGCGTGGGCCGCGGCGGCGACGACACGCTGTTCGCGCTGCAGGCCGGCGCGGTGGAGTTCGGCACCCACCGCGGCCGCAAGGTCGTGAACATCGTTCCGGTCGCCTGACCGGATTCTTGGCGAGGGCGGACCTCACTTCCCTTCCGGGAAGCGGGTCCGCCTTTCGCGTGTTAGATCAAGAGACATCCCGCATGTCCTTTAACGCATCGGTACTGGAGGCAGACCACCATGACCACCTTCGTGGACCGCGTCGAACTGCATGTCGCCGCGGGTAACGGAGGCCACGGCTGCGCCTCCGTGCACCGGGAGAAGTTCAAGCCCCTCGGCGGGCCCGACGGCGGCAACGGCGGACGCGGCGGCGATGTCATCCTCGTCGTCGACCAGTCGGTCACCACGCTGCTGGACTACCACCACAGCCCGCACCGCAAGGCGACCAACGGAAAGCCCGGCGAAGGCGGCAACCGCTCCGGCAAGGACGGCCAGGACCTGGTGCTGCCCGTCCCGGACGGCACCGTCGTCCTCGACAGGCAGGGCAATGTCCTCGCGGACCTGGTGGGCCAGGGCACGCGGTACGTGGCGGCCGAGGGCGGCCGCGGGGGACTGGGCAACGCGGCCCTGGCCTCCGCCCGCCGCAAGGCCCCCGGCTTCGCCCTGCTGGGCGAGCCCGGCCGGGTGGACGACATCGTCCTGGAACTCAAGACGGTCGCCGATGTGGCGCTGGTCGGCTACCCGAGCGCCGGCAAGTCCTCGCTGATCTCCGTGCTGTCGGCCGCCAAGCCCAAGATCGCGGACTATCCGTTCACCACGCTGGTGCCGAACCTGGGCGTCGTCACGGCCGGCGCGACGGTCTACACGATCGCGGATGTGCCGGGTCTGATCCCCGGGGCCAGCCAGGGGCGGGGCCTCGGCCTGGAGTTTCTGCGCCATGTCGAGCGCTGCTCGGTGCTGGTGCACGTACTGGACACGGCGACGCTGGAGTCGGACCGCGACCCGGTGACCGACCTCGATGTGATCGAGGAGGAGCTGGCGGCGTACGGAGGTCTCGGCGACCGCCCGCGCATCGCCGTCCTCAACAAGATCGACATCCCGGACGGCAAGGATCTGGCGGACATGATCCGCCCGGATCTTCAGGAGCGCGGCTACCGGGTCTTCGAGGTGTCGGCCGTGTCGCGTACGGGGCTGAAGGAGCTCTCCTTCGCGCTGGCCGAGATCGTGGCCGCGGCGCGTGCGGCGAAGCCGGTGGAGGAGGCGACCCGGATCGTCATCCGCCCCAAGGCGGTGGACGACGCGGGCTTCACGATCACCCGGGAGGACGGCGGCCTGTTCCGGGTGCGCGGCGAGAAGCCCGAGCGCTGGGTGCGGCAGACGGACTTCAACAACGACGAGGCCGTGGGCTATCTGGCCGACCGCCTCAACCGCCTCGGCGTCGAGGAAGAGCTGATGAAGGCCGGCGCCCGGGCGGGCGACGGCGTGGCGATCGGACCGGAGGAGAACGCGGTCGTCTTTGACTGGGAGCCGACGGCCATGGCGGGCGCGGAGATGCTCGGCCGCCGGGGCGAGGACCACCGCTTCGAGGCCCCGCGTCCGGCGGCGCAGCGGCGTCGCGACCGCCAGGCGGAGCGGGACGAGGCGCAGCAGGAGTTCGACGGATTCGAGCCTTTCTGAGCGGCAGAGGCGTCCGTCGTTCCCGGCAGGAGGCCGTTCGTGCCGCTGTCACCCGCACCGACTCCGCGCGAACCGGAAAGCGTTCTCCCGGGCAGGGCCTAGCACCCCCCTCCCGTAGGATTCCCGTGTGACCGTCTCCCCTCAGCCCTCCGACGCTTCCGAAGGTGCGAGCGTCGCCGTCATCGCCTGCAACGACGCCGAACTTGTCGGCGACGCGATCACCTCGGCCCTTGCACAGGGGCCGACAGAGCCGAGGTAATCGTGGTCGACGACGCCTCTGCCGATGGCACCGGCGCCGTCTGGGGGCTCGCTCAGCTGTCCGCTGGGCACTCCCGGTTGCTGCCGCCGAATGCCGACCCCGCCGCCGGACCCGTGTGGTCCGACGACCTGCCCGAGGCGGCACTGGACGGCATCGGGCGCGCCGGCCACGGCAGAGCTGCCGCTGACGGCCGACGGAAGGCTGCACAGCAACGGCCGGTCCTCGGCGGCCGGTACGGTGTCTTCCTGGTACACCCGCGCCGGACATCGAATGGTTCGCTCGCCGTGCGGCTTGCGTCAGGTTTGCGGGCAGCCGTCGGCATCGCAAGCCGTAGCCTGCGCAGGCTGCTCCTGGCCCTTCGCTGACTTCCGAATACTTGGGCAAAACACCTCGAAGAAAGACAGAGCATATGACTTACCTGATTACCGGTGGTGCCGGCTACATTGGTTCCCATGTCGTACGGGCGATGACCCAGGCCGGCGAGCGTGTCGTTGTCCTCGACGATCTGTCGACGGGAGAGGCGAGCCGTGTCCCTGAGGACGTTCCGCTGGTAATCGGTTCCACTCTCGACGGTGAGCTCGTGGGCCGCACGATCGCCGAACACCGCATCACCGGCGTCGTACACCTAGCCGCGAAGAAGCAGGTCGGCGAGTCTGTGGAGAAGCCGCTGCACTACTACCGGGAGAATGTGCACGGTCTGACCGTGCTGCTGGAGGCGGTTGCCGCTGCCGGTGTGCGCAACTTCCTGTTCTCGTCGTCGGCCGCGGTGTACGGCATGCCGGATGTCGACCTCGTGACCGAGGAGACGCCGTGCCTGCCGATGAGCCCCTACGGTGAGACCAAGCTGGCTGGGGAGTGGCTGGTGCGTGCGGTCGGCAAGGCGCACGGTATCTCGACAGCCTGCCTCCGCTACTTCAATGTGGCGGGCGCGGCCACTCCGGAGCTGGCCGACACCGGTATCTTCAACTTGGTGCCGATGGTCTTCGAGAAGCTTGAGGACGGCCAGGCCCCCTGTATCTTCGGCGACGCGTACCCGACCCCGGACGGCACCTGTATCCGGGACTACATCCATGTGGAGGACCTTGCCGACGCCCATCTCGCGGCGGCACGCAAGCTTGCCGAGACGTCGGACGCCGGCGAGTACGGCGACCTGACCGTCAACATCGGCCGTGGCGAAGGCGTTTCGGTCCGCGAGATGGTCGACCTGATCAACGAGATCACCGGCCGTGGCGTCGCACCGGAAGTCACCGCGCCTCGGGCGGGTGACCCCGCGCGGATCGTGGCCTCCGCCGACCGCATCGCCGACCAGCTGGGCTGGAAGGCCCGCCATGACGTACGTGACATGATCACTTCTTCCTGGCAGGGCTGGCGCCTCCACCGGGACGGCTGACCCTTCTTTCGGCGTCGCGTCGCGGTCACCCGCGGCCGGGGCGTGTCCCGTGCAAGATGGCAGCCCCGGCCATCGCGTGTCAGCGCAGGGTCGTCTTCGACGCCGGATACGACGCCCCACACATGGCCCGTCTCCTGGCCGGACTGCCGGCGGCAGTACGCGGACGCATGCGTGCGGACCGCGTGATGCGCCGGCTCGTCCCGGCCACCTGGACCCAACCTCGACAAAGCGGCCGCCCGGCGAAGAACGGAATGGAGTTCCGCTTCGGTGGGTCCGGCACCTGGAGCGAGCCGGCCGTGGCGACGGTGCAGGTCACCGACCGCTACGGCGGCACCGCGAACGCCGCGGCGTAGGGCCGTCTGCACCGTCGGATGCCAATGCAGCCCATTGCGCTGACGGAGGGCGACGAAGAGGGGCACAGCTCATGCCCTATGGAAGCGGAGGGCTCCGGCACTGGTCTGGACGCTGTTGGTTAATTCGGGGCCTGCTGCTTCGCCCCGTCGAGCTGTTGCTCGGCGGGGCGAAGTCGTGCGAAGTGGCTGGTGCGGGTGTGGGCCCGGGGTGTGTCGGCGAGG
>NZ_JARWBG010000027.1:0-93802 GCF_029846775.1 Streptomyces chengmaiensis | reverse complement strand
CCTCGCCGACACACCCCGGGCCCACACCCGCACCAGCCACTTCGCACGACTTCGCCCCGCCGAGCAACAGCTCGACGGGGCGAAGCAGCAGGCCCCGAATTAACCAACAGCGTCCCGGGAAGTGCCGGGGCCTCGTGCGGCCCTCGGTCGGCGTCGGCTGACGCCGGCTTCGGGAGGTTCAGCCGCCCGCCACGGTCCGCGAGTGCGGTGGCCGTCGGCTGCCGGACGGTGTGACCGGCGTCCGCTCCGAGCGGACCCCATGCGGTCGCGGCCGCTCCGTATGACCGGACGTCCTGCCTGTCGGCGACGGGGTTGAGGGGGCGAGCCGCCCCCCTCCCACGGACACCGTCTCCGGTTCGCGCACCGGCTCCCCGGCCGGTGCGGGGGCCGGCCGGGCGTACCTCCCCGGCGCGCCGGCCGGAGACGTCCTGGGGCCGCCCGCCGCGACCGGCAGCGACGGCACGCCGAGCCTGCGGCGCGCCCGCCACTGCTCACGCACCGCGAAGATCCAGGCCTCCGTGCGACCGATCAGCGGTTCGCACCAGGGCAGCCCGAGCATGATCAGCAGTCCCGCCGCCCAGCCGAGCAGCACATCGCTCAGCCAGTGCGTGCCCAGATACACGGTGGTCAGGCCCACGCCCAGGGAGACCACGGCCGACAGCGCCGACAGGTGCCGCCGAGCCCGCGGCGTGGTGGCCAGATACGCCAGGATGCCCCAGGTCACCACGGCGTTCGCGGTGTGCCCGGAGGGAAATATATCGCCGCCGGCGAACAGCTCGGCCGATCCGATCTGGGTCGCGTAGTGGGGGCCGAGCCGGCCGAGGCCCAGCTTGACCGCCCCCACCGTGCAGTTGAGCAGCAGCAGCGCCGCGCCCAGGACGAGCAGTGGGCGCAGGGTGTGCTGACGCCAGGAGCGCCAGCCCAGCCAGGCCGCGACCATGACGGCCGTGGGCCCGCGCTGGCCGAGGACCACGAAGTAGTCGAGGAAGGCGTGCAGTTCCGGCCACTGCTGATAGGGCCGGAACAGCATGACCTTCCAGTCGAGCGCCACCAGCCAGGTCGACGCCAACACGGCGACGACGATGGCGAGATAGAACGCCGACGTCCCGCCGAAGAGGGCGAGACGGGTGCGGCTCATCCGCGGGATCTCTATCTTCGGCGGTTCCGGCTCTCGGTCCAGGCGGGCAAAGATGTCGGTACGCACCCAATCGACGTTACAGCGAGTGAGTGTCCGGCTCGGGCGATCCGGTCTCTTTGTGATGTCGATGTGATGTGGAGTGTGTCTCGGCTTCCGGCCAATTCCATGGACCGCCGTGAAATTCCGGCCGCCTTCTCTGTTATTTTCTTGATGATCTTCCCAGCGTCTTTTTTCGCGTGCTCGAATGCCGTTCACCGCCGCCCCGTTCGGAATTTCCCGGCCGTTCAGCGCGGGCCGAGATCCACTTTCTGCGCGGCCCGGGGCGGCCCCGGCGTGGCGTACGCCACACCCCCGCGCGCTGCCCGGTGAGAGATCCACCACGCGACCCGGGCCTGAACTCGCGTACGCTGACGTGCCGTCCCCGTCTGTCCGCCGAGCGTCCGCCGAGCGGGAGGGGACTCGCTGGGAGGTACGTACATGTCCGGGACGACCACGGCCGGAGCACGGCTGCGGGCCGCCGGAGGCGGTGCGAACCGCTGGGTCGTCCTCGTCGTCCTCTGTGCCAGCCTGCTGCTCGTCGCTCTGGACGCGACCGTGCTCCACGTCGCCGTCCCCGCCGTCACCGAGGATCTGCGCCCCAGCGGCGTCGAACTGCTGTGGATCGTCGACTCCTATCCCCTGATCTGCGCCTCGCTGCTGATCCTCTTCGGCACGCTCGGCGACCGGGCGGGCCGCCGCCGCATCCTGCTCCTCGGCTACGGCATCTTCGGCGCGGCCTCCGCGGTCGCGGCCTTCGCGCACACCCCCGAACTGTTGATCGTCGCGCGCGCCCTGCTCGGCGTCGGCGGCGCGATGATCATGCCGGCGACGCTGTCCATCCTCCGCGCCGTCTTTCCCGACCGCCGGGAGCGGGCGCTGGCCATCGGCATATGGACGGCCGTCGCGGCCGTCGGGGCGGCCACCGGCCCGGTGCTCGGCGGCTTCCTCGTCGAGAACTTCTGGTGGGGCTCGGTCTTCCTGATCAACATCCCGCTGATGGCGCTGGTCCTGCCCGTCGGACGCTGGCTGCTGCCCGAGTCCCGCGGCGCGGGCGACGGCCCCTGGGACGTCCTCGGCGCACTGGTCGCCGCGGCCGGAGTGCTCGGCGTGGTCCTCGGAGTCAAGCGACTCGGCGCTGGCCGGGATCTGTACGACGCGTCCGCGGTCGTGCCGCTGCTGCTCGGGGCGGTCCTGCTCGCGCTGTTCGTACGCAGGCAGAAGCGCCGCGACCATCCGCTGATCGACATGCGGATGTTCTCCCGCGCCGCCTTCTCCGCCTCCGTCGGCTGCATCGTGCTCGCCATGCTCGCCCTCGTGGGCCTGGAGCTGATCGCCGTCCAGTATCTGCAGCTGGTCCTCGGCCTCAGCCCGCTGGAGACCGGGCTGCGGCTGCTCCCGCTGACCTTCGCCGCGATGGCCGCTGGCGCCACCGGATCGCACACGCTGCACCGGATAGGCCCGCGCCGGATGGTCAGCTGGGGCTTCGCCCTGACCGCGGGCGCGGTGCTGCTGTTGACGCTGATGGGGCAGCACGACCGGCCCTGGCTGCTCACCGCCGGATTCGTCCTCCTCGGCTTCGGGCTGCAGACCACGCTCTTCGGGGCGTACGAGTCGATGCTCAGCGAAGCCCACGCCGACCAGGCGGGCGCGGCGGCCGCGATCGGCGAGACGTCGTACCAACTGGGCGCCGGCATGGGCATCGCGCTCCTCGGCAGCGTGATGAACGCGGCCTATGCTCCCTCGGTCGCCGGGCTGTCCGGAGTGCCGGCCCCGGCGGGCGCCGCCGCGGCCAACTCCCTGGGCGAGGCCTACCAGGTGGCGGACCGGCTCGGCGGCGCGGCGGGCGAACTGCTGCGCGCCACCGCGCGGCACTCCTTCGTCCACGGCCTGCACATCACGCTCGTCGTCAGTGCGGGGCTGCTGCTGCTCGGCGCGCTGGCGGCGCTGCGGCTGCCGTGGCGGATGGAGGCCGGAAGGGATGTGTGCGACGCCGCGCGGAAGGGACACGGCGAGGAGCCCGCGCGGTCGGAGCCCGTGGCCGCGGAGCCCGTGGTCGCGGAGCCCGGACGGGAGTCGCCCGCGGGCGGCGCGGAGGGCGCGAAGCGGTATGCGTCACCGATTCCGCAGTCACGCGCCGCCGGCGTGGCCGGCCGCGAGCCGGTGGAGGCCGCCGGGTCTGGACGGGCGGCACGCTGAGCCGTAGCGTCACCCCAGCCTCGCAACTACCACTGCTAGTTTTCGCAGTGCCGTGAGTCGTGAGTCCTGAGTCGTGATTACAGTGCCGTGAGAGCCGCCGGAGGTCATGCCCATGTCCGCCCCCTCGAAGCTGCCGCCGTTCGATCCCAGCGATCCCCTCGGCATCGACGCGCTGCTCACCCCCGAGGATCTCGCCATCCGCAGCACCGTCCGCGCCTGGGCCGCCGATCGCGTCCTGCCGCACGTCGCCGGGTGGTACGAGCGGGGCGAGCTCCCCGGCATCCGCGAGCTGGCACGTGAACTGGGCTCGATCGGCGCGCTCGGCATGTCCCTCGAAGGCTACGGCTGCGCCGGGGCGAGCGCCGTCCAGTACGGGCTCGCCTGTCTGGAGCTGGAGGCGGCCGACTCCGGCATCCGCTCACTCGTCTCCGTACAGGGTTCCCTCGCCATGTACGCCATCCACCGCTACGGCTCAGAGGAGCAGCGGCAGCGGTGGCTGCCCGGCATGGCGGCGGGGGAGACCATCGGCTGCTTTGGACTGACCGAGCCCGACCACGGCTCCGACCCGGCCGGCATGCGCACCTACGCCAAGAGGGACGGCTCCGACTGGGTCCTCAACGGGCGCAAGATGTGGATCACCAATGGCTCGGTGGCGGGCGTCGCCGTCGTCTGGGCGCAGACGGACGAGGGAATCCGGGGCTTCGCCGTACCGGCCGACGCTCCGGGGCTCTCGGCCCCCGAGATCAAGCACAAGTGGTCGCTGCGCGCCAGCGTCACCAGCGAACTGGTCATGGACGACGTACGGCTGCCGGCCGACGCGGTGCTGCCCGGCGTCCGGGGGCTCAAGGGGCCCCTCAGCTGTCTGTCGTACGCGCGCTACGGCATCGTCTGGGGCGCGATGGGCGCCGCGCGGTCCTGTTTCGAGGCGGCGCTGTCGTACGCGGGGACGCGCGAACAGTTCGGCAGGCCGATCGGGGGCTTCCAGCTCACCCAGGCCAAGCTCGCCGACATGGCGGTGGAGCTGCACAAGGGCATCCTGCTGGCCTGGCACCTCGGCAGGCGGATGGACGCCGGGACGCTCCGTCCCGAGCAGGTCAGCTTTGGGAAGCTGAACAATGTGCGGGAGGCGATCGAGATCTGCCGCACCTCTCGCACGATCCTCGGAGCCAACGGGATCTCGCTCGAGTACCCCGTCATGCGCCATGCGACCAACCTCGAGTCGGTGCTCACCTACGAGGGCACCGTCGAGATGCACCAGCTGGTGCTGGGCAAGGCGCTCACCGGCCTCGACGCCTTCCGCTGACGGGGCCCTGCCCTTCGGCGCCCCGTCAGCTCTGGTTGAAGAAACCGTCCTGTGGCCGCCCCGCCGACTCCCCGCTGACGATCTGCGTATCGGCGGGGGTCAGCAGGAAGACCCGGTGGGCCACGCGCTCGATCGAGCCGCGCAGTCCGAAGGTCAGGCCCGCGGCGAAGTCCACCACGCGTTTGGCGTCCGCGGGCTCCATCGAGGTCAGATTGACGATGACGGGGACGCCGTCGCGGAACAGCTCGCCGATGCCCCGTGCGTCACGGAAGCCGTCCGGGGAGACGGTGGCGATCCGCCGGCCCTGCTCCTGTGCGGAGTCGGAGGCCACTCGCACCCGGGGGTCGGTGACCCACGCATCGCTCGTCTCGGCATCCTCGGCGTACTCCTCGTCGTAGTACCGCTCGTCGCTGTCCTCGACGAGTCCCAGCCAGGCGCTCGCCTTGCGCACCGATCCCATGGACGCCTCCTTTCGCTGCGGTCTTGTGTCCGATCCGCATCCCTATGGTCGTCCATGATGCGGATCGCGCGCCAAGTGGATAGTCGCCGTGCAGGCGATTCGTGACGGTACTGGTGCAGAAGATATGGCGATTCGTCAAGGTTGTTGCACTGTAGGCGACCTGAGGACATAAAAAATATGAGCGTCGAGCCGGACGGGTGAGGCGAGGGGACAACCGGGTGAACGGCTGCCGCGACCTTCGCCTCGTCCGCCAGCGGGCGAAGGGTCTGCCCGCGCCCCGGGGACCCGCTCCCCGCGAGTCGGCCACACGGAGGGCGAATTCCGGCCGCGTCGCAGCCCGTCCGGCCAAGCCTCCGCCCCACCCGCCCCGCCTCGCGCCCGAACACGCCCCGGTCTCCGGGGCAAGCCCCTCACCGGCCATCTCCTTGCCCGCTCAACCGCGGACCGCCACTCCCTCGCGCGGTGATGCGCCGTCAAGGGACCCGATCAGCACCCGTCCTGAGGTGCGGCGCGCCCCTGATGCGCACTGCTTCAGCCATGCGCTCCCCGGCGGGCGGCCCACGACCGAAAGGCACCCTTGCGGGAGAAGTTGACGGCGGAAATACTCCCGAGCAGCGCTTGTCAGGGACACCGCCTGTCCGAAAACCGGACAGACTTCTGACATTCGATCAGATATGCGCCCTGGCTGCGCCTCACGGGCCCCGAACCCCACAACGGGCCCCCGACTCCCCTCGGGAGGAATGAGAAGTGAGGATCAAGCGCACCACCCCCCGCACCCGCACGGCGAGACGCAGCCGCCTGCTCGCCGTCGCCACCGGACTGATCGCCGCCGCGGCCCTGGCCGTACCCACCGCCAGCGCCGACTCCGCGCAGACCGGGACCTTCAGCGCCGACCGGCTTGCCGCCGCCGGCGACGCCGTCCTCGACGCGGATGTCGCGGGCACCGCCTGGCATGTCGACAAGTCGACCGGTACGGTCGTCGTCACCGCCGACAGCACGGTCTCCCAGGCCGAGATAGCCAAGATCAAGCGCGAGGCCGGAGCCGACGCCGGCGCCCTGCGCATCGAACGCACCCCCGGTGTCTTCTCCACGCTGCTCTCCGGCGGGGACGCCGTCTACGCGCCGAGCTGGCGCTGCTCCGCGGGCTTCAACGTCCGCAGGGGCGGCACGTACTACTTCCTGACCGCCGGCCACTGCACCGACGGCTACCCGAACTGGTACACCAACTCCTCGCGCTCCACGCTCATCGGCCCCACGGCCGGATCCAGCTTCCCGGGCAATGACTACGGCATCGTCCGGTACTCCAGCAGCTCGGTGTCGCACCCGGGCGCCGTCGGCAGCATCGACATCACCGGCGCCGCCGATGCTTACGTCGGCATGTCCGTCTGCCGCCGCGGCTCGACGACGGGCACCCACTGCGGCCAGGTCACCGGCCTCAACGCCACGGTCAACTACGGCGGCGGCGATGTCGTGTACGGCATGATCCGCACCAATGTGTGCGCCGAACCGGGCGACAGCGGCGGTCCGCTGTACTCCGGCAGCCGGGCCGTCGGCCTCACCTCGGGCGGCAGCGGCAACTGCACCTGGGGCGGCACCACGTTCTTCCAGCCGGTCACCGAAGCGCTGAGCCGGTACGGAGTCAGCGTGTACTGACCCGGCCTGCACCGACCCGCGCCCGGCAAGCAGGCCCCCGTCCGGCAGTCGGCAGCCGGGCGGGGGCCTTCCCCATGGTTGAAAACCGGACAGGACTAGTCCTTACGCAATGCCCATGGCGCGATTGCACGTGGTGTTCGCAAACGGAATCGACCTGTGGTGATCGAGGTGGTGAAGGTCCTGTGACCACCGCTCAGTTGTCGTGTGGGCGTCCTGAAGTCGACCTTGTGTGTGGGCGATCGACATCGGAATAGTGGGGGGCGATCCTCCGCGTTCGACCACCCCACTGGCTCGGACGCGGCCCCCCACAGGAGGTTGTGTTGAAGCACCGACGCATGCCCAAAAGGAAAGTGGCGATGGCGGGAGGGGCGATTCTCGCCGTGGTCGCCGCGGGCGTCACCTTCCAGAGTGCGAATGCCACGGACTCGCCCAAGGAGTTCAAGGCGAAGACCCTCTCCGCGACCGCGGCCGGAAAGCTCGCCTCAACGCTGCAGCAGGACCTGGGCGCAGACGGAGCGGGTGTGTACTACGACGCCGAGGCGCGGGCCCTCGTGGTGAACGTCGTCGACGAGTCCGCGGCGCAGACCGTGCGCAAGGCGGGCGGCAAGGCGAGGGTCGTGGAGAACTCCCAGGCCGAACTGAAGTCGGCCCGGCAGACCCTCACAGACAAGGCGACCATCCCCGGCACCTCATGGGCGGTGGACCCGGTCTCCAACAAGGTGGTCGTCACCGCGGACCGCACGGTCGAGGGCGCGGAGTGGGACCGGCTCAGCCGGGTCGTCGAGACGCTCGGAGGGAAGGCGGAACTGAAGAAGTCCGCCGGGGAGTTCAAGCCCTTCGCCTCCGGCGGGGACGCCATCTTCTCGGGCGGGGGCCGCTGCTCCCTCGGCTTCAACGTCCTCAGGAACGGCGAGCCGCACTTCCTCACCGCCGGCCACTGCGGGCAGTCCGGCAGCCGCTGGTCCGACTCCCGCGGCGGCGGGCCGATCGGCACGATGCTCGACTCGCAGTTCCCCGGCAACGACTTCGCGCTCGTCAAGTACGACGACAACGCCCCGCAGCCGAGCCAGGTCAACCTCTACAACGGCACCGCCCGGCGGATAACCGGCGCGGGCGAGGCCACGGTCGGCATGGGAGTCCAGCGCAGCGGCTCCACCACCCAGGTCCGCAGCGGCCAGGTAACCGGCCTCGACGCCACGGTCAACTACGGCAACGGCGACATCGTCAACGGTCTCATCCAGACGAACGTCTGCGCCGAGCCGGGCGACAGCGGCGGCTCCCTCTTCGCGGGCGACACCGCGATCGGTCTGACCTCGGGCGGCAGCGGCGACTGCTCCTTCGGCGGCGAGACGTTCTTCCAGCCGGTGTCCGAGGCGCTGGCGGTGTACGGCGCGGAGATCGGCTGAGCTCTGACTGCCGGTCGACGCCCGGCCGTTGACGCCTGACGATTGACGCCTGACGATTGACGCCCGCCCCGGACACCCTGGCTCCGGGGCGGACGTCAATCGTCCTCAGCCCCCGTGTGTGCGGGCGCTGTGCAGTTCGATCAGAGCACGCACCGGCCGTGGCAGCCAGGCGTCGGTCGTGGCGTGGCCGTGAGAGAGATCCGCGAGGATTTGGGCCGGGCTGGGACGCCGAAGAGGGTCGGTTTCCAGACATCGGGTCACCACCGGCGCCAGGGCTGCAGGCAGCATGCTCAGGGCGGCGTTACGCGGCACGCGGTCGGGAAAGGGAGCGGCGCCGGCGGCATGGCACAGCACCATGCCCAATGCGTAGACGTCGGTGGCCGGGGTGAGGGCGGCACCCGTGTACTGCTCGGGTGCGAGGAATCCCTTGGTGCCGATGATGGCGTTGGTGCGGGTGAGCGGGGTGCCGTCGCTGGTGCGGGCGATGCCGAAGTCGATGACGCGGGGACCGGACAGCGACAGGATGATGTTGCTCGGCTTGAGGTCGCGGTGGATGACGTCGCACTTGTGGATCCACTCGAGTGCCTCGGCGACTCCCACGGCGAGGCTGCGCAGTGTGTTCGCCGGGAGTGGGCCGTGGTGGCGGATCACATCACGCAGTGACGGGCCGGGGATGTATTCGGTGACGAGCCAGGGCTGCTCGGCGTCCGGGTCCGCGTCCACCACATGCGCCGTGAAGAAGCCCCCGACCTGCCGTACGGCGTTGATCTCGCGGGCGAACCGCCGCCGGAACTCGGTGTCGTCGGCGTGTTCCTTCTTGATCAGCTTGACCGCGACCTGACGACCGCCCTGCGACCGTCCCAAGTAGACCGTTCCCATGCCTCCTTGCCCCAGCCGGTGGGTGAGGACGTACCGGCCGATGCGCTGTGGGTCCGCCGGTCCCAGCGGTTCGTGTTCGGGCGCTGCACGGTGAGCAGACATGTTCCGGGCGCGGATGGCGGCCACTTCGTGCTCTGCCTCGGCCTCCAGGATCGCTGTGCGCTTGTCGCTGTCGGCGCGCATCTGCCTCTCCATCGACTCCAGGATGGCGGCGGGAAGCTCGATGGCCTTCAGCTCGATGCGGTTGACGCGGATGCCCCATGCGATGGCGGCTTCTTCGACGATTTTGCCCAGGGCGGCGTTGATCTCCTGGCGGGAGGCCAGAGTCCGCTCCAGGTCCATGCGGCCGACGAACTTCCGCAGGGTGGTGACGGTGAGCTGCTCGATGGCATGGATGTAGCTGGCCACGCCATACGTCGCGGCGCGGGCGTCGATGACCAGGTAGTAGATGACGGTGTCGATGTTGACGACCAGGTTGTCCTGGGTGATCACCGGCTGGGGCGGGAAAGGCACGACCTGCTCGCGCAGATCGATCCGGTTGCGGATCGAGTCGATGAACGGGACGACGATGTGCAGGCCCGCGTTCAACGTGCGGGTGTGGCGTCCGAACCGTTCGACGATGGCGGCGCTGCCTTGCGGGATGATCTGGACCGACTTGATCAGGGCGAGGAAGACCGGTACCGCCGCAACGATGCTGACGATCAGCCATACATCCATTGTTCTCACGCCCCCACCACCGCAAGTGCCCCGGAGAAACCCCGAGTTGCCGATGCCGAGTGTGTCAGATCACGCTGGGGCGCGTGGGGAAGTCCCCGCCCCCACCGGTCCCCCGTCCTCCTCGCCGTTGCGGCGCAGGGAGGCCATGATCAGGGTGATCGAGGTGCCGACCGCGGCCCAGGCGGACAGGACGAGCAGCGGGCCCATGACCGCGTTGCCCAGGAAGTAGGCGATGGAGCGGGCGGTCCAGGTGCCCGCGCCCGGGGGGAGGGCCGGGCCGATGGAGCGCCAGAAGTCGGGGAGCAGGGGGCCGGGGACCGCGCCGCCCGCGCTGGGGTTGCCGGCGATCACGACCAGCAGGATGGCCAGGCCGATGCCCACGATCCCGAAGAGCGACTGGAGGGCCAGGGTGGCCGCGCCGACCGCGAAGACGACAAGGGCGCCGAGGCCCCACAGCGCGGCGACACTGCCCGGCAGGGCGCCCAGGACGGGGCCCGCGATCACCGCGCCGAGGAGGCCGGAGACGACGGAGTACAGGGCCATCACCGCGAGCCGGAGCAGGGCGCGGGAGCTGTTGGCGGGCCGGGCGCCCGCGCTGATCGCCAGGACCGCGGCGCAGAGATAGCCGCCCACGCACCAGCCGACCACCAGATAGAAGGAGGAGAGCCCGCCCGCGTCCCCGGCGGACGCGGGGGCGACGTCCTCGACGGCCAGGGTGCGCTGCTGTGCCCGCTCCACTTGTTCGAAGATCCTGATCAGGGCGCGGGTCTCTGCGGCGCCCTGGCCGGAGGCGGTCAGCAGGGTGTCCTCCGTCGACCGGGGGTCGATCAGCAGCGCCGCGTCGATGTCCCGCTGGAGCATCTGCCCGCGCGCGTCCTGCTCGTCGGTGAGCGCACGGGGGTCCAGCGGATCGCCCGGCAGTGCCCGCAGCCGCTCGATCGCCTGCTCCGCCGCCTGCGGGGGCGCGACCACCGCGACCTTGACGTCCTTGGGGTCCGGATGGTGCAGCGCGCCGATGTACGAGGCGATGAACAGCAGCTGGAGAGCGAGCACGCCGATGACGAGCGCGGCGGCCCGGGGGGTGACGGCGTTCCTCAGCTCATCCGCGAACCTCATGGCCTCAACGCTCCGTGCCACTCGGCGTTCCCGCAGGTGGGAGGGGGCTGGATGGCTGAGGAGCCGGCGTGGAGGGGCAGTGCCGCCATGCATCGTACGAATGTTCGAAACTTGGTCTATGGTGGTGGAGGAGGGGGAGGTGAGACGGACTGATCCAGGAGGTGCGGGTGCCCGGCTTCACGCATCTGCACACCGTTTCCGGGTTCTCCCTGCGCTACGGGGCTTCCCACCCGGAGCGGCTGGCCGAGCGTGCCGCCGAACGGGGTATGGACGCCCTCGCGCTGACCGACCGCGACACCCTCGCCGGCGCGGTCCGCTTCGCCAAGGCGTGTGCGAAGGAGGGTGTGGGCATCCGGCCGCTGTTCGGCGTGGACCTCGCGATCAGCGACCGCGCCCCCGTCGAGGACCGGCCGGCCGAGCGGCGGCGCACCCCCGTGCGCGGCGGCGCCTTCGTGGACGAGACCGCCCCCCGCGCTGTCTTCCTCGCCCGCTCCCGCGCGGGCTGGGCCCGGCTGTGCCGGATGGTCGGCGCCGCCCATGCGGCCGCCGACGCCGGCAGCCCGCTGCTTCCCTGGGACGACAACAGCGGCGATGAGCTGACCGTACTGCTCGGCCCCGCCTCCGACGTCGGCCGCGCCCTGACCGCAGGCCGCCCCGACCGCGCGGCCAGACTGCTCGCCCCCTGGCAGGAGCGGTACGGCGACCGGCTGCGCCTGGAAGTCGTGGACCACGGCCGCACCGGCACCGTCCCCGGCTCGCTGCGCCAGGCCGCCCGCACCCTCGGCTTCGCCGCCCAGCAGGGCGTACGGGCCGTGCTGACGAACGCCGTACGGTACGCCGACCCCGGCCAGGGGCCGGTGGCCGACGTCCTGGACGCCGCCCGCCGCCTGGTCCCCATCGACCCCTCCAAGGGCCTCGACAGCGGGGAGCGCTGGCTCAAGGACCCGGCCGCCATGGCCCGCCTCGCCGAGCAGACCGCCGAGGCCGCCGGATTCCGCCGCGACACCGCGCACCGGCTGCTCGCCATGACCGAGGAGAGCGCCGCCGAATGCCTCGTCGACCCCGAAGACGACCTGGGCCTCGGCACGGTCCACTTCCCGGAGCCGCATCTGGTCGGCGCGGACCGCCGCACCCCGCAGCGGGTGCTCGCCTCCCGCGCCGCCGCAGGCATGGTGCTGCGCGGCTATGACGGCCGCCGCGCCTACTGGGAGCGGATGCACCACGAACTGGACATCATCGCCCACTGGGGCTATGCCTCCTACTTCCTCACCGTCGCCCAGGTGGTCGACGACATCCGGGCGAGGGGAATCCGGGTCGCCGCACGAGGCTCCGGCGCGGGCTCGCTGGTCAACCACCTCCTCGGCATCGCCCATGCCGACCCCGTCGAACAGGGACTGCTGATGGAGCGCTTCCTGTCCAAGCGGCGCTCCGTGCTGCCCGACATCGACATCGACGTGGAGTCCGCCCGCCGGATCGAGGTCTACCGCGCCATCATCGAGCGCTTCGGCGAGGAGCGGGTCGCGACCGTCGCCATGCCCGAGACCTACCGGGTGCGCCATGCGGTACGGGACGTGGGGGCCGCGCTCTCCATGGACCCGGCCGAGATCGACGAGATCGCCAAGTCCTTTCCGCACATCCGGGCCCGCGACGCCGGCGCCGCCCTGGACGAACTGCCCGAACTGCGCACCCTCGCCGAGCGGCGGGAGAAGCACGGGAGGCTGTGGGAGCTGGTCGAGGCGCTGGACGCGCTGCCGCGCGGGGTCGCCATGCACCCGTGCGGGGTGCTGCTCTCCGACGCCTCGCTGCTGACCCGTACCCCGGTGGTGCCCACCAGCGGGGAGTCCCTGCCCATGTCGCAGTTCGACAAGGACGACGTGGAAGACCTCGGGCTGCTCAAACTCGACGTCCTCGGTGTGCGGATGCAGTCGGCGATGGCGCACGCGGTCGCCGAACTGCGCCGTACGACGGGCCGGGAGTTCGACCTCGACGACCCGGAGCAGGTCAGGCCGGGCGACCCGGCAACATATGAGCTGATCAGATCGGCCGAGACGCTGGGCTGCTTCCAGATCGAGTCGCCCGGCCAGCGCGATCTGGTCGGCAGGCTCCAGCCGTCGACCTTCCATGATCTGGTCGTCGACATCTCGCTGTTCCGGCCGGGCCCCGTCGCGGCCGACATGGTGCGGCCGTTCATCGAGGCCCGGCACGGCCGGGCGCCCATCCGCTATCCGCACCCCGATCTGGAGGAGCCGCTGAAGGAGACCTACGGCGTCGTCGTCTTCCATGAGCAGATCATCGAGATGCTGCACATCATGACCGGCTGCGGCCGGGACGAGGCCGACCGGGTGCGGCGCGGACTCTCCCACCCCGAGTCACAGGGTGCGATCAAGGCATGGTTCGCCCAGCGGGCGAAGGCCAGGGGCTATGCGCCGGAGGTCGTCGACCGCACCTGGGAGATCGTCGAGGCGTTCGGCTCGTACGGCTTCTGCAAGGCGCACGCCGTCGCCTTCGCCGTGCCCACCTATCAGTCGGCCTGGCTCAAGGCGCACCATCCGGCCGCCTTCTACGCCGGGCTGCTCACCCATGACCCCGGCATGTATCCCAAGCGGCTGCTGCTGGCGGACGCCCGGCGGCGCGGGGTGCCGGTGCTGCCGCTGGATGTGAACCGCTCGGCAGTCGCACACCACATCGAACTGGTGTCTGGTGGAAAGGGTGAATACGGGGCCTCCGGGGCGTGGGGACTCCGGCTCGGGCTCGCCGACGTCCATGGCGTCACCGAGGCCGAGGCCGCCCGTATCGAGGCCGGACAGCCCTACACCTCCCTGCGGGACTTCTGGGAGCGGGCCCGCCCCAGCCGCCCGATCGCCGAACGGCTCGCCCAGGTCGGCGCGCTGGACGCCTTCGGCGCGAACCGGCGCGATCTGCTGCTGCATCTCGCCGAACTCCACCGAGGACACCGTGCCGCCGGGGCGTACGGCAGTCAGCTCCCGCTCTCCGACGGACAGCGGACCGCCCGCATCGGACTGCCCGACCTCAGCGACGCCGAGCGGCTGAGCGCCGAACTGGGCGTGCTCTCCATGGATGTCTCCCACCATCTGATGGGGGATCACCAAGCCTTCCTGGAGGAGCTGGGCGTGGTCTCCGCCCGTCGGCTGCGCGCCGCTCCGCACGGGCAGACCGTGCTGGTCGCGGGCGCGAAGGCGGCCACCCAGACCCCGCCGGTCCGGTCCGGCAAGCGGGTCGTGTTCACCACCCTCGACGACGGCACCGGCCTGGTCGACCTCGCCTTCTTCGACGACAGCCACGAGGCGTGCGCCCACACCGTCTTCCACTCCTG
This sequence comes from Streptomyces chengmaiensis, assembly GCF_029846775.1. NCBI lineage: Bacteria > Bacillati > Actinomycetota > Actinomycetes > Kitasatosporales > Streptomycetaceae > Streptomyces > Streptomyces chengmaiensis. The sequence goes on along the minus strand of NZ_JARWBG010000027.1, from coordinate 79,561 downwards.
GCTGCTGCTGGTGCGCGGCACGGTGCAGCGGCGCGGGCCGCGCAGCCTCAGCGTGGTCGGCGCGGCTGCCTGGAACCTGGCGGAGCTGATCGAACTGCGGCGTACGGGAGGGCTCGACGCGGTCGCGGCCCGGCTGGCCCGGCAGCAGCAGCCGGGGAGCGGTGACGCCCGGCAGCAGTCGTCGGGAGATGGTGACGCCCGGCAGCAGCAGTCGGGGGACGGTGACGCCCGGCAGCAGTCGGCCGACAGCGGCCGCCGCATCACCCTGTCGACCGGCTATGAGCTCAACCCCTGGGCGGACCTCCAGCCTCCGGGTGAGAAGGCCGCCACCGGACGGGCCGTGGGCAGGAAGCTGTGGCACCAGAGCCCCGGGAGCGCAGGATGATCCTCTATGTCCGCTTCCGGCTGCCTCCGATGCACGAGGCGGCGCTGCCCGAACTGCTCGCGCTGATCGGCGACATCAGTCCGGCGGTGCAGGCGCTGCCGCCCGATGCCGCGCTCGTCGACATCCGCGGGGCCCAGCGGTACTTCGGCCGGGACGCGGCCGAACTCGCCTCGCTGCTGCGGGTGCGGGCGCTCGCGCACTGCGGCGTCGACTGCGCCATCGGCGCGGGCCCCAACCCGATGCTCGCGAAGATGGCGGCGCGGGCCGCCGAGCCCGGCGCCACCCTGGCGGTGCCTGAGGAGGACGCGGCCCGCTTCCTGCACGGCAAGCCGGTCGCCGCGCTGGAGGGCGTCGGCCCCGCGACGGCCCGTACGCTGTGCGGCTACGGTCTCGACTCCGTCGACCGGGTCGCCGCCGCACCGCTCGCCGTGCTCCAGCGGATCGTCGGGGCGCGTGCCGGGCGCGAGCTGTGGGAGCGGTCGCACGGCATCGACCGCACGGCGGTCGTCCCGAACGCCGCTGCCCGCTCCCTCGCCGCCGAACGGTCCTTCCCGCTTGATGAACTGGACCCGGAGCGGCACCGGCGCGCACTGTTGTCGATCACGGAGGAACTGGGCGCCAGGATGCGTGCCGAGAAGCAGGTGTGCCGGTCGCTGACCCTGGTCGTGCGGTACGCGGACCGGTCGACCACCACCCGCTCCCGCGCCCTGCGCGAGCCGAGCGCCCACTCGGCCGCGCTCACCTCCGCCGCATACCGCCTCCTCGGCTCGCTCGGACTGCAGCGGGCCAGGGTGCGGGGCCTGACGCTGCGTGCGGAGGACCTCACCCCGGCCGAACGGGCCGCCCGGCAGCTGTCGCTCGACCCGGAGGACGAGCGGGCGCGCCGGATCGAGGCGGTCGCGGACCGGGCCAGGGCCAGGTTTGGCCCGAAGGCGGTCATTCGGGGTTCCCTCGCCGCATGACGGCTGCCCGTGCGGCGGGCTTCACGCAGGTGATGCGCCTTCAGTTTTTACCGACGCGTAACTTCCCAAGCACTTCCTACTTGTGCGTAACTTGACCTGAGCGCAGCAGTTACAGCCATCAGGCGCACCCCCACGCCTGGGCGCTGATGTCATGACCATGCCATCACTTCTCCCTTGAGCCGCAAGGAGACTGATCGATGCTGCCCTGGAAACACGCCCGCAGACTCCTGACCGCCCTGCTGCTGGCCATCGCCTTCGCCCTCGTCCCCGCAGCCGCTGCCCATGCCGGCTCCGCCCCCAGCAGCGGCTGGAACAACTACTCCTGCAAGCCGTCCGCCGCCCATCCCCGGCCCGTCATCCTCGTACACGGAACCTTCGGCAACTCCATCGACAACTGGCTCGGCCTCGCGCCCTATCTCGTCAAGCGCGGCTACTGCGTCTTCTCCCTCGACTACGGGCAGCTCCCGAACGTGCCCTTCTTCCACGGGATCGGCCCCATCGACAAGTCGGCCGAGCAGCTCGACGCCTATGTCGACAAGGTGCTCGACGCGACCGGAGCGGCAAAGGCAGACCTGGTGGGACACTCCCAGGGCGGCATGATGCCGCGCTACTACCTCAAGTTCCTCGGCGGCGCGGACAAGGTGAACGCCCTGGTCGGCCTCGCCCCCAGCAACCACGGCTCCACGCTGCACGGACTGAGCGGGCTGCTGCCGTACTTCCCCGGCGCCGCCGACCTGATCTCCGAGAAGACCCCCGCCCTTGCCGACCAGATCGCCGGCTCGCCCTTCCTCACCAAGCTCAACGAGGGCGGGGACACCGTGCCCGGAGTGCAGTACACCGTCATCGTCACCAAGTACGACGAGGTGGTCACCCCGTACCGCTCCTCGTTCCTCGACGGGCCGAACGTACACAACGTCGTGGTCCAGGACCTGTGTCTCCTGGACTTCTCGGAGCATGTGGCGATCGGGCTGTTCGACCGGATCGCCTTCCACGAGGTGACCAACGCCCTGGACCCGGCGCACGCCACGCGGACGACGTGCGCCTCGGTCTTCGACCGGCCCTGAGCCCCCCGGCCCGACGCCGTCGGGTCAGCGGCCGACGGCCTTGCGGCGCACCGTGGCGAACAGCATCGCCGAGCCGAGGGCCAGCACCGCGGCCCCGCCGACCGCAAGGTACGCGGTGCCGCTGTCGCCGCCGGTCGCGGCGAGCTTCTCGCCGCCTGCGGAGCCGTTCGCCTCGGGGGCGTTGCTCCCGGGGGCGGGCGGCTCCGCCGCGAGCTTCTCGGCGTTCTGGGCGTTCTCGGCGGTCTTGTCGTCCGCGGGCTTCCCGGCGGGCTTCTCCGCCGGAGCCGGCGCCTCCTGCTTCCGCTCCTGGTTCTGCTCCTGCGGCGCGTGCTCACCGTGCTCGTCACCGCCGTGCCCGCCGTGCGACACCGTCGACTTGTCCGTGCCGGCCTCGATCTGCTCCTCGGTGGGAGCGGACGGGGCCGGCGCGGGCGCGCCCCCGCCGCCGTCCTCGCCGAAGACGACGTCGGAGCAGGTGTAGAAGGCCTCGGGGGAGTCCGAGCGCTGCCAGATCGAGTAGATCAGATGCCGGCCGGACTTCTTCGGCACGACGCCCTCGAAGACGTACTCGCCGTTCACCAGCTTGGGGTCGGCGACCGTGGCGAACGGCTTCTCCTCCAGATCCGACCACTTCAGCGGCTTCGTCGGGTCATAGCCGTCCTTGGTGATGTACAGCTCGAACCCGCCCCGGTGCGGGGCCGTCGCCTTGTAGCGGAAAGTGTGGCCGCCGGAGCCCAGCTTGGACGCAGGCCAGTCGGCGCGCGGCAGATCCAGTCCCTTGTACTTGTCGCGGCCCGCACTGCACAGCTTCCCGTCCGGGACGATCTGACGGTGCCTGCCCGCGGCGTCGCCGATGTTGACCTCGTTCCAGTCGTAGAAGGCCTGCGTCCCGCTGGCCGCGATCGCCGCCTTGCAGGCCGCCGACTGCGGGCTCTCCGGCCCCTCTGCGTAACAGGCGGAAACCCGGCTGACCGGATCCGTCATCGAGCCGTGCGCGGCGGCGGGAGCAGCGGACAGCCCCGCCAGCGCGAGCGGTACGACGCCGAGGACGGCGACCGGGGCGACCTTGCGGCGAACGGTCATGACGTGTTTCTCCTTCGAGCAGCGTGAGGGGACCCGGGGCGGTGCTCGCACAGACGGCGCGGCCCCCGTGGACTGCGGCGCCGTCCACTCGAACCTCGCCCCGGCGATCAGCAAACTAGCCGCCCGAAACCGCGAAATCGCCTGATGGGAGGGGGAGATGGCGATCCTTATGGTCGCGTTAAGGAACGGCTAAGAGGGGGCTCAGGACGACGCCCGCCGACGCCCGCCTGACCACTCCGTTCCGGCGGACTCCGTCCGCAGTCGTCCATGGGGAGCCGTCCCGTGTCCTCTGGGGACGGCTCCCCGTTCGACTCCCGACTGCCACCGCGTATCCCTTCGTTGTGAACGTCGCCGGGCACCTCGCCCATTCAGGCCGTCCACAAGCGCTCTGACTTGGCTGCTGTTGAGGCTCACCGACGGCATGAGACAGGACCGGTCAAGGCGATGACGCTCACTGCCCCTCGTGGCCGTGAGTAGGTGTGGGCCCGAATCCTGTGGACCGTGCGGCCGAATCGGTGGCATCGTCAGCGATCGTGACTGAGCACGGTTTCCTGGCGTTGGCGCCGCAATACACCACGACATCCGAGCTGCTCTCGACGGCGGCGCATCGGCGGGGGATGGAGGTAGAAGCGCTTCCCGCCCATGGTGGTGCGGGCACCGCCATGGAAAAGCGTGGTGGCCACTACTACGGCGGCCCTGCTTTCGCGGCGCGCATTGTGGATGCCCTTGAAGTCGCGCTCTTGGAGCCATCTGACGACTGGCTGGCCACACTGCCCTACGAGTACACCGGTCGGCACATCGCCATGGCGACCCTGGGCGAGGCGGGCCGTCTGTCCCGGCCAGCGTTCGTCAAGCCGCCGAGTGACAAAAGCTTCCCGGCCGCCGTCTACGCCAGCGGCAGTTGCCTCCCGACAGGGCCGGAGCTATCACCGGACGTGCCGGTACAGATCAGCGATGTGGTGACCTGGGCAGTGGAGTTCCGCCTGTACCTCCTGGACGGCGAGGTCCGCACGGGTTCACAGTACGCCACCTTCGGCCATCTCGAGGCCGAGCGGCTGGACGGGCACCGGTATGAAGACGCTGTCCTGGAGTTCGCGGACGATCTCCTGGCCACGAGCGGCGGTGGCCTGCCCAGCGCGGTGGTGGTGGACATCGGACTCCTTGCCACGCCTGAGCACGGCGCCGCCGACCAGTGGGCGGTGGTCGAGGCGAACATGGCGTGGTTCAGCAATTGCTACGCCGCAGACCCTGACCGGGTCCTGGACGTCGTCCTGCGCTCAGCCGGCCCGCGGACACAGATGGCCGAGCGAGACCGCCCGTTCTGCCAGAACATCGAGGGCGCTCACCTGGCTGGCTGAAATGCCGGTGTGATCACTGACAGCAACCGCGCCGCCCGACGATCGCTGCCAAGCGCCGTGCCGATCTGGTGACAACTACCGCGCTCCACTGCCCGGTCTCGCTGGAGGCGAGGCAGTCCTGCTCCATTCGAGGCGTCTGCCCTCGGCACCTCACATTGGCTGAGACACCGAAGGCGAGCGGCTCACCGCTGCGGGCGAATCTGCCCGTAGCAGTTCGGGTTGAACGAGACGATACGCACCGGTCGTCTCGCTCGGTCCGAGGCGTGCAGGTCAGGGAGCCGCTATGCCTCACCTTCAGCGAGACCGGACATCCACCTACGCAGATCCCGCAGGTCAGCACAGATCTTGGTGACGGTTATCGTGCTGCGGCACACCACAGGTGTTCGGCGGGGTCGCGGCATCGGTGACCTGGGCGGTCCAGGACCCGGGTTCCCGGGGCGGATCCCAGGTCACGTCGACGTCAGTGTCGTGGAAGTCGTGTGCGAGTCCCACCACCATGGCCGCCGCGGCGGCCTGTGCCTCGGCTGGGTCGGCGTTGACCGGCACGTCGGCGAGGCGTCCGCAGAACATCCCGCCTTCCACGGAGAGGACACTGTGACGCCAGCCTTCCGGCGTCGCGAGCAGGACGATGTCCTTCGGCATGCCGAAGGGAGGTCCCCACTTCTTCTCCCGCTTTCGCCTCACCATGAAGCCATCCAACCTCGTCGGCTTCCTGACGGTTCAGGCGGGTGGTGAGAGCGGACAGCGCAAGATCCTTGTAGTCGGACAGGGCAGCTCCCTCTCTGCGGACTGAACCGCTTCCCCGGGCGCCTCCTATGCGAGCAGATCGGTCAGCTTGCCCAGCCGCGCCATCAACTCCAGCTCGTCCAGCGCCTGCACGGCCTGCTCCGCGGCCTCCGGGTCGCGCTCCGCGAGACCGCTCGCCGCGAACTCGTCCTCGTCCAGCCGCAGCACGGTTGCGCCGTCGTGCGACACCCACAGATCCAGGTCCAGATCCTCCGCGGTCAGCTCACCGCCAGAGAACGCCACCGGGCGGTTCACATCGCAGTACCAGCCTTTCAGCATCCCGTCCCCGGTGCGGACCTCCTTCACCGAGTACCAGCGGTCCCGCCAGTAGTGCTCGGTGAAGACATCGCCCGGCTCGAAGCGTACGAACCCGAAGTCGCGGCCGCCCTCGCCCGCCCAGGGGGCCCGGACGGTGAGCCGTACGCCGTCGTCGGCCAGCAGTTCGGCCCCGTAACGGATTTTCGTACGGCCGGACTTGACCAGGCGTACCTCAACCGAGCGTGCGGACATGGCGGACCTCCGAGGCGCAGATCTGGTAGCCGAACCACTTGTTCACCGCCAGCATCGGGGCGTTGCCGGTGTCATTCCCGGTGAACGCGTCCGTGTACCCGGCGTCGCGGGCCCGGCGCAGCGAGTGGGTCTTGGCGAGCTTGGCGAACCCCCGGCCGCGGTGGGCCCGCAGCGTTCCCGTCATACCGGTCGCATAGCGGGTGCCGCCGTCGGTGTGGGCCGCGGTGAAGGCCGCGACCTCGCCGTCCACGAGGACGACCGTGGTCAGCTCGCGGTCCAGCAGCGGGTTGTGCCAGACGTCGGCCAGCCATGCCTCGTAGTCGCTCAGCGCCACGCCGATGTCGCCCGGCTCATCGGCCGTGACCTCGGCGTCCGCCCGGAAGAGCGGGCGCGGATCTGCCGCGAAGCCGGCGGCGGTCCGCAGCTCCACCCCCGGCGGCAGCCGTTCGGGCAGCTCGGGCAGCGGGGTGTGCACCAGGTCGAGGCGCTGGAAGAAGGAGGAGCGGGAGGGCCGGTAGCCGCGCTTCTCGGCGAAGGCCAGACTGCGCGGCTCGTCGGTGACCCAGGCGAAGACCTCCCGTGCGCCCTCGGCGGTGAGATGCTCCTCCGCGGTGCGCAGCAGCAGCCCGCCGGCCCCCGACCCCAGATGATCGGGGTGGGTCTGCGGATTGACGTACGCCTGTCCCAGCTCGGGGGCGTCGTGTGCGAGACCTGCGTACGCCTGGGCGATGATCTCCCCGTTCAGTTCGGCGACCAGCAGCCGCTGCCTCCTGTCGGGGTGGGCGCCCTCCACGCTGTGGAGGACGGACCGCGGGGTCGTCACCAAGAAGGGCACCGCGGCCCTTCTGATGCGGCAGACGGCCGTCGCATCCTCGGGCCGGAAGTCACGCACGATCACAGTCATGGACGTCGACGCTACGTGCCGTCTGCGGCGTGCCGCCTCTCATTTTCGGGTGTCCGACAAGCGCGCCGCCTGACGGAGGCCGACGGATTCACTGCTGTCGCCTCCGGACCCCGGGGCCGCTGCCGCGGGCCGCGCACGAGAACGTGCACGGAACAGGACCGCCATGACCACACACGCCGCTGAGGGAACGCGCAGCGAGCATGATCTCGGACGATGTCGCGAGGCCTGCCGCCGCACTCGCCACTCGAAACAGGACCTCGGTCTGCGAGGCGTCGAACGCCACGGTGAGCTCCGGCTGGGCGATGTTCAGCCCCGACACCGAGGCGATGACCGCCATGAGCGCGATGCAGACCCCGACCAGGACCGTACGCCGTTGCCGTGGGCCCTGGATGGTCGTCGGCTCGGGGGCTCCCGCGTCCGGGGAGCGGTTCGTGCTCACAGGGATTCCTTTCAAGAGGGCAAGGGGGATCGGCGCCGAAGCAGGGGCCCGGCGCTGTCGGACGGTGTGACTACCGGCGTCGGGTGGCGCGCACGACGACGTCATGGAGGGGGACGGTTCGGCCGCCGTGGCCGGTGAGCGTGCGGAGGTGCTCTTCGGCGGTGACGATCTCCCACTCCCCGGCGTCCATGCGCGCGGTGACGGCCGCGGAGGTGGCCGACGCCTCGGCGGGAGGGCGGCGTCCGTGGCCGGTGGACCCCGGGGTGTGCAGGTGTCCCACGATGAGCAGCGTGCCGCCGGGAGCTACCCATCCGGCGATGCGGTCGTAGAACTCCAGCTGAGGCATGGCCGGGTGGGCGTAGTGGGTCATGACCAGGTCGAAGGGTGCATCCGGGCGCCAGACGGCCAGGTCCGCCTCGACCCACCGCAATCGCTCGGGGGCCCCGCTCGTCGCCGCGCGCTCGGCCGCGTGTGCAAGGGCCCGGGGTGAGATGTCGGCCGCGGTGACATGCCAGCCGCGGGAGGCGAGCCAGATCGCCTCGGCGCCGCTGCCGCATCCCGCATCCAGCGCCGTGCCCGGTGCAAGGCCGCCGGTCTCACGAGCCAGGTACGGGTTCGGCGGGTTGCCGCCCAGGGACCCGGGCCCCCCGGCGCGCCCCTGTTGCCAGTGCCGCTCCCAGTAGTCCCTGTCGAATCCGTGTGTCACAGGACGCCCTCCTCGTTCGCGACGATCTTGTGCACCCCTCTGCGGGTGCGCTCCTCGGTGCGTCCTCACGGTGCGGACAGAGAAGGCAGAAGTGCAAACACTGTTGCCGAATGGCAAAATAGAAGAGTGGATGAAGCCATTGACCGCACCCTTGACGCCGTCGGGCCGAGGTTGAAACGCCTTCGGCTGCATCGAGACGTCACGCTCGCCGATCTCGCAGAGGAGACCGGCATCTCCACCAGCACCCTGTCCCGGCTCGAGGCGGGGCTGCGACGTCCCACGCTCGGCCAGCTGCTACCGCTCGCTCGCGCCCACGGGGTCACACTCGATGAACTCGTCGACGCGCCGCCGACCGGCGACCCCCGCGTCAATCTGCGTCCCGTCTCGTGCAGCGACGGCTCGGTCATCCTGCCGCTGACCCGTAAGCCCGGAGGGATCCAGGCCTACAAGTTCGTCCTCCCGACCGGAAGCGACGACGCCGAACCCGACCTGCGCACCCACGAGGGCTACGACTGGGTCTATGTCCTCAACGGAACGCTCCGCCTGGTGCTCGGCGAACACGACATCGTCCTCAAGCCCGGGGAGGCCGCGGAGTTCGACACACGCACCCCGCACTGGTTCGGGGCCACCGGAGCCGGTCCCGTGGAATACCTGAGCCTCATCGGGAAGCAGGGCGAGCGCGCGCATGTCCGCGCGGCGCCGAGGCATGGCTTCGCCGAGTGAGAGAGGTCCCGGGCGCCGGGGGCGCGGCCGGGGGAGAATCGGCGGATGACCTTGAAGATCGCCATCGCCGCGGACTCCTCCGCCGCCCCGTACGAACAGCTCCGCGCGCAGATCGCCGAGCAGGCCCGGTCAGGCGCGCTGCCCGTGGGCTACCGGATGCCGACGGTCCGCGGCCTCGCAGAGGAACTCGGTCTGGCCGCGAACACCGTCGCCAAGGCGTATCGCGTGCTGGAGTCCGACGGAGTGATCGAGACCCGCGGCCGTCACGGAACCTTCATCGCCGCGGCGGGTGACGCGGCGCAGCGTGAACTGGCAGCCGCGGCCAAGGCCTTCGCGGAACGCGCCCACCGTCTGGGCCGGCCTCATGACGCGGCCCTGGACGCGGCGCGTGACGCGCTCCGCGCGGTGTACGGCGAGTAGCCGGGACCTTTGGGGTCCTTCCTCTGCCGCCCCTTCCCGAACCTGGGCTCCGCCTTCGGCCCCGTACGGTCTTCGGCCGTGCCCTCAAGCCTCAAGCGCCGGACGGGCTGCTTTCCCAGCCCCGGTGCTTCAAGCGCCGGGGGGCCGAGGCGAAAGCCCCGGTTGGGGGACGACCCCTGGAAACCGCCCGGACGCCGTCAGAGATACAGCCCCGCGTCCGCCGTCGTGTTCTGCGCGGGGACGGACGCGGGCGACGTGCCCCGCCGCAGCGCGAAAAGCTCCGCCAGGGTCGCCCCCTCGCGGTCCACGCCCTCCTCCGTGCCCAGCCAGTTCACCGCCTCCGTGCGGGTCAGCGCGCCCACCTCGATGCGCGCCAGGCACCGGCCGGGCCGTACCACCGCCGGGTGGAGGCGTTCCAGGTCCTCGTTGGTGGTGACCCCCACCAGCACATTGCGGCCCTGCCCCAGCAGACCGTCCGTGAGGTTGAGCAGCCGGGACAGCGCCTGGCCCGCGGTGTGCCGGGCCTCGCCGCGGATCAGTTCATCGCAGTCCTCCAGGAGCAGCAGCCGCCAGCGGCCCCGCGCCGTGCCCTCGTCCTCGCCGATGGCGATGTCCATCAGATAGCCGACGTCGTTGAAGAGCCGCTCCGGGTCCAGCACACAGTCCACCTGGCACCAGTCGCGCCAGGAGCGGGCCAGCGTGCGCAGCGCGGTGGTCTTGCCGGTGCCCGGCGGGCCGTGGAGCAGCAGCAGCCGTCCCGAGATGTCGTCCGGCGTCATCTTCATCAGCCGGTCCATCGCGTCTGCCACCGGCGCGGTGTAGTTGGGCCTGACGTCGTCCCAGGCCCCGGCGGTGATCTGCCGGGTGGTCCGGTGCGGGCCCCGGCGCGGCGAGACGTACCAGAACCCCATGGTCACGTTCTCCGGCTGCGGCTCGGGTTCGTCGTGCGCCCCGTCCGTGGCCTGCCCCAGCACCTTCTCGGCCAGTTCGGAGGTGACGGCGGTGACGCTGACGTCCGCGCCCCTGTTCCACCGGGACACCAGCAGCGTCCAGCCGTCCCCTTCGGCGAGCACGGCGCTGCGGTCGTCGTCGCGCGCGGTGCGCAGCACGGACGCGGACGGCGGCAGCAGGGTGGCGCCCGGCTTGACGCGGTCGATCGTGGAGCTGTGCGAGTACGGCTGCTCGCCCGTCGCGAACCGGCCGAGGAACAGCGCGTCGACGACATCGGACGGTGAATCGCTGTCGTCGACGTTGAGCCGGATCGGCAGAGCGTCATGAGGCTTGGCAGGCATGCGCCCATGATCCGGCACCGCGCCGCCGCGCGCACGGGCTTTTGCCCGGCGATGCCCCATCCCGCGCCGGTGCGCCCCCGTGCATCAGTCAGCCGTCCCTGATGCCCTTCCGGACTCGGTGAGCAGTGTGTACGCCCGGCGGGTACGCCGCACGACCGCGTACCCCTTGGTGAGGGCGCGGTCCTTCGCGAAGGCGCGGGCCACACCCAGGGGTCCGGAGTCGAGCATGCGGCCGAACTCCGCGATGCTCGTGGAGCGGCGCACGGTGAGCCGTTCCAGGGCGTACGGCCCCTGTCGGGGCCGGGCCAGGGCATTGCCCACCGCGAGGGACTGGGCGAAGCCCGCCGCCCGGACCGCATGGCGCACCCGGCGGCTGGAGTAGCCGTACGGGTAGGCGAAGGACGTCGGACGGACCCCCAACTCCCTGGCGATCAGGTCCCGGCAGCGCACGGTCTCGTACCACAGCAGCGCGTCGTCGAGCTGGTCGAGCTGGGGATGGGTGTGGGTGTGGCCGCCGATCTCCATGCCCGCGGCGGCCAGCTCCCGCACCTGGCTCCAGTCGAGCATGGTGTCGAGCGCACCGCCCTCGTCGTACGGGCCGCGCAGCCAGCCCGTCGAGACGAACACGGTCGAGACGAAGCCGTGCTCGGCGAGGACGGGGAGGGCGTGCCGGTGCACGCCCTCGTAGCCGTCGTCGAAGGTGATCAGCACGGGCCGCCGCGGCAGCGGCGGGCCGCCGGGCCGCCAGGCGTCGCCCAGCTGCCCCGTGGTCAGCGCGGTGAAGCCGCGCTCGGCGAGCAGCCGCGTCTGTTCCGCGAAGGCGGAGGGGGACACGGACAGGCCGTAGGCGGCGTCGGACGGCTCCTGCCCCACCGCGTGGTACATGAGGACGGGGACGGTCGGGCTGGTCACCCCGGTGCGCCTTCCTGGATCGGTTGCGGGGGTCCGGCCGTCTCCGCCGCGGACGGCTCCGGCCGGCGGATCGGTCCGGACGAGAAGGTCACGGCTCCTCTGCGGGCCCGGACGCTGCCCACTGCATAGCCGCCGGCCGCCGCGGCCACCCCCGCGACGATGGCGCCTGCCCGGCCCGCGCCGCCCGCGCGGCCCAGCAGGGCGTCGCGCACTCCGCGGACGACACCGGCCGGCAGCACCCGGGTGGTGTACCGGCGTTCGGACGCCAGTCCTCTGCCGGCCCCGACGCTGCGGGCCACCAGGGCCTTGGAGAGCCCTTCGGCGTAGGCGCGGGTGCGGAAGTAGCCGAACCTCTCACGGGCGCGCGGCACCTTGTGGTGGATCACCGCACGGTCGTCGATCAGCAGGACCGCGCCGGGCAGTGCGGAGGCGAGCCGGATGCACAGCTCGGTCTCCTCACACCCCAGCGGTCTGCGGTCGCCGTCGCGTCCGATTCCGGTGGCGAAGCCGCCCGAAGCGTCGAACGCGCTGCGCCGGAAGGAGGCGTTCCCGCCCAGCACATTGCGCACCCGCACCCGGCCGGGCGGCAGCCCCCGGTAGGTGCAGCCGACGATCCAGTCGAACTCCTCCGGGAACCAGGCCGGTCTGCGGCCGGAGGCCCAGGCGGGCAGCGTGCGCCCGCCGACCGCCACGACCCGCTCGTCGTCGTAGGCTTCCGCGAAGCGGCGCAGCCAGTCCCGTTCGGCGACGGCGTCGTCGTCGAGGAAGGCGACGAACTCGCCGCGGGCGGCGGCGATTCCGGTGTTGCGGCCGGAGGAGAGGCCGCGGGGGCCCGCGTTGGCGAGCACCCGCACCTCCTCACCTTCCGCCCGGCGGCGGCCCCCCTCGCCCTGCCGCTGCTCCGGGGACTCCTCGAACTTCTCGCGGAGCCGGGTGAGCAGGGCAGGGTTGTGGTCGACCACCAGCAGGGTCTCCAACGGCGGCAGCGACTGGCCGCGCACCGAGCCGACGGCCGCCAGGATGTCCTCCCAGCGGTCCTCGGTGTAGACGCAGACCACCACCGAGAACCGCCGGTCGTGAGGGTTGTCGTCCGAGTGGGGCTGGCTCAAGAGAGCTCTCCCCGGGCCGATTGGACGCTCTTGACGTTCAGAGTGACGGCCGGCCTGCGGCGCGCCGCTCTGCGGACACCCTTCTCCTTCGTGATCACCTTCAGTACGCGCAGCCCGTCGCGTACGGCTCTGAGGTTGCTGACGCCGTGGATGCGCAGGTACTCGTGGCTGGGCACCTCCTGGACCCGCAGCCCCGCCTTGACGACGCGGATGTTCATCAGGGTCTCGATCTCGAAGCCGGTGCAGTCGAGGCTGATGCTGTCCAGGCAGTGCCGCCAGAAGGCGTTGTACCCGTAGCACAGGTCGGTGTAGCGGGCCCCGAACTTGGCGTTGACGGCGGCGCACAGGATGCGGTTGCCGAGCTTGCGGATCGGGGTCATGTCGTCCGTGCCGCCGCCGTTGGCGAAGCGCGAGCCCTTGGCGAAGTCCGCGCCGGAGACCAGGGCGGAGACATACGAGACGATCTCCTCGCCGTTGGCCGAGCCATCGGCGTCGACCATGACGATGATGTCGCCCGTGCAGGCCGCGAACCCGCTGATGAGCGCATCGCCCTTGCCCTTGCCGACCTGCTGGACGACTTTGACGTCCGGCCGCAGCTCGCGGGCCACCTCGACCGTGTCGTCGGTGGAATTTCCGTCCACCAGTACGACTTCATGAATCCAGTCCGGCAGCGTCTTGAACACATGCGGAAGATTCTCCGCCTCGTTCATCGCAGGAATCACCACGCTCACCGGCGGGGCGATCGCCAGATGCGAGGAGATCGGTCGATAGTTATCGACTATTCGTGCGGATTGGCTCGCCGACTGCTGTTCGGCTGCTGCGGGACGCAGCGCTGAGCTCATACGTCTTTCTCCCTCTCCACCGGTGGACCGCCCACCCCCGGGCGGCCCGGATGAGTTTCCGGTTTGAAAGGGGGGTTGTTCTCCTCCGTCCATGACGAGGCAAGCCTCGTGGAGAACGGTTGAGCAGACATGACCGGCCGTTGTGCGACTGGCCCCGCTGAATCGGGCGAAACGATTTCGGGCATGGAGAATCGACGCTCGAATCGACGGGTGAAAGCCGCTGACGGCACCCCCCTACCGCACCCCCAGTCGGTCCAACGCGACGCCTAAGCCCTCCCCTTGAGCCGCCTTGCAAGTTGGACCGTTGCGGGTCGGTGTATGACGATATTGATGTTTAAGACTGTATGGCAAGACCTAGACGGAAGCCTCGCTCTTTTACTTTTCTGATACCGAATTAGGTATCGAATCCGGAACGGACTGATCGAATTCGCTTGGCTCCCTGTCGGAAGCGATCAGTCGACTCGAGATCGGCCGACCATTCGACTCCGCATCGCGGACGCGCCGCCGCGCCGCCGCCGCGAGCGGGGTCAGAGCGGTGAGCGCGGCGACGGCGACCACTGCCTGGCCGGCCGTCAGGAGCTCTTCGACGACGACCGCGTGGCCGGCCGCGAGATCGATGAGGAGCGCGCCGGCGCTGGCCGTCGCTGCGCGGGTCGCCGCGTCCAGCCGCCGCGGCAGCGCCGCGGCGAGCCCGCAGGCGGGCCCTGCGAACAGAGAGAAGAGAACGAAGGGGGCGCGCAGTGGCGAGTGCGCCTCCATGAGAGCCAGCGTGATGCCGACCCCCGAGACCGCAGCCGCCGCCCCCGCAAGCACCGGCAGGAGGTCCGTCCCGACCGCCGATGGCTTGTCACTGACCGTCTGCATGACCGACTTTGCCCCCCAAGGCGTCGGATGCCCGAACCTCAATGCTGCTGAGTCGGCGACGCTCCGTCAAGGAGCCTTCGTATGAACGAAGGACGGCCGAAGGGGGGATCTCCCGAACTTCTTGGCATGGACACTTCCGGTCGGCGGGGGCGGCTGCTACGACGGTGAAGCAGAGATCCTGCAAAAGGGAGGTTCCATGAAACTGTCCCGAGCCGCGGCACTCTCGTCCTCGCTCCTCCTCTCCGCCGTCCTCGCCCTCACGGGAGCGGGCGCTGCGCAGGCCGACTCCACCACGCAGGCGGTGGACTACGCAGCCCTCGGCGACTCGTACTCCTCCGGACTCGGCGCCGGCAGCTACGACAGCTCCAGCGGCGGCTGCAAGCGCAGCACCCGCGCCTACCCCCGGCTCTGGGCCGACGCGAACGCGCCGTCGTCCTTCGCCTTCACCGCCTGTGCGGGCGCCCGCACAGATGATGTGACAGCCAGCCAGCTCGGCCCGGTGAACTCCGGCACCGATCTCGTCTCCATCACCGTCGGCGGCAACGACGCCGGCTTCGCGGACGTCATGACCACCTGCGTCCTGCAGTCCGACTCCGCCTGCCTCAACCGCATCGACGAGGCGAAGGCATACGTCGACACCACCCTGCCGGGCAAACTCGACGCGGTGTACGCGGCGATCAGCGCCAAGGCGCCGTCCGCCCGCGTGGTCGTCCTGGGCTACCCGCGCTTCTACAAGCTGGGCGGCAGCTGCTCGCTCGGCCTGAGCGAGCGCAAACGGGCCGCCATCAACGACGCGGCGGACCACCTCAACGCCGCGACGGCCAAGCGTGCAGCCGACCACGGCTTTGACTTCGCGGATGTCGTGCCGGGGTTCACCGGGCATGAGATCTGCTCGGGGGCGTCGTGGCTGCACAGCCTGAACTGGTTCAACATCAGCGAGTCGTACCATCCGACGGCTGCGGGGCAGTCGGGTGGGTATCTGCCGGTGTTCAGGTCACACGCGTAGGCCCCCGGCAGCCGAGTGTGTCTTCCCCCGCCCTCCCTCTGCGCCCCGGGTGCGTGGGGGCCGGAGGGGCTGAACTCCAGCCCCTCCGGCGTTCGAGGAGCGGGGCCCGGGGGTGGAGCCCCCGTGACCGGGCGTGGGACGGAGCCCCGGTCCGGGAGGGGGCGGGGGAGCACCCCGTCACTCGCCCCCCGCCGCAGGGCTCCCGCCATCCGCGGAGTAGGAGGGCTCACCCGTCGGCGTCTCCTTCTGTTCGCAGGCGACCCAGAAGCCGACCCAGGCCGAACGTGCCCGCACGGGACTGCGGACCTCCACGGCGATTCGGTCCCGGTGCGTCTCGCCCTGGCGGTGGGTCAGCTCGGTGTGGTTGACATACTGCCGCTTCGGCCCGCCCTCGGCGAACACAAGTGACTTCCAGGGCGTCGGCCGCCCCATGCCGGTGCTCGTGCCGCTGTCGGTCACCCAGCGGTACTCGACCTCCGCCGGGGTGCGGCCCACCGTGATGGTCGCCTGGAAGTGCGGGGCCTGCTCCCGGGGCGGCGGGCACGGGCCGGTGTAGTCGGCCCGCACGGCGGCCGCGTGGACGTCGACGGACTGGGCCGGCATATCCGTCGTGCCGCCGTGGCCGTTCTCCCCGTTCCCTCCGTTGCCCCCGCCTCCACCGTTCCCGTCGCCGTCGCCGTCGCCGTTTCCGTACGACGTGCCGCCGTCGGCGCCCGCGCCCCCGCCCGGGGCGGTCTCACCGGAGCCTGCGCCGCCCGTGCCGTCCGTGCTGTCAGTGCCGTTCGCGCCGTTGGTGCTCTGCGAGGCGGGCGGGAGAGAACTGCCGCCCTCGCTCGCCGTCCCGCCCTCGTCCTTGCCGTCACCCGCGCTCAGCAGCGCCCAGGCCGTGCCGCCGATCACCAGCAGCAGCACGGCCGCCGCGGCCGCGAGCGCCCGCGTCGCACGCCGCGAGCGGTCGGGGGCCGCAGCCCCGGCCGCTGTGGTCGCCGCGCCCACCGTCACCGGATCGGGCAGCGAGGCCGCCGCAGGCCCAGTGCCCGAGGCCGCCACCGTCGGGCTGTACGACGCTCCGGGCCCCGGCGGCGTCGCGGGAGTCGGCGGCGACTCCGTACGCGCGGAGCCGCCTGCTCCCACCTCCCGCAGCCGCCGCTCCGCCTCCTCGGCGGGCATCCGCTCCGCCGGGTCCTTGCGCAGCAGCCCCACGAGGACCGGCGTCAGCTCGCCCGCCCACCGCGGCGGCGGCAGCTCCTGCTCCACCACCGCCCGCAGGGTGCCCAGGAGCGTGTTCTGCCGGAACGGGGAACTGCCCTCGACCGCCGCGTACAGCAGCACCCCGAGCGACCACAGATCGGACTCCGGCCCCGGCTCCCGGCCCAGCGCCCGCTCCGGGGCGAGGAACTCAGGAGAGCCGACCAGCTCGCCCGTCATCGTCAGCTGGGTGCTCCCCTCCACCGTCGCGATCCCGAAGTCGGTGAGCACCACCCGGCCGTCGTTGGCGATGAGGACATTGCCCGGCTTCACATCGCGGTGCAGCACCCCTGCCGCGTGCGCGGCCCGCAGCGCGGCCAGCACCTCCGCGCCGATGTGCGCCGCCCGCCGAGGCGGCAGCGGCCCCTCCGCCTCCAGCACGTCGCTCAGGGCGAGACCGCGCACCAGTTCCATCACGATCCAGGGCCGGCCGTCCTGCATCGCCACGTCGTGCACGGTCACCACATTGCGGTGCGAGACACGTGCCGCCGCCCAGGCCTCCCGCTCCAGCCGTGCGTACAGCCGCCGCTCGTCCACCGCGCCCAGCGCCGCCGGCGCGCGGACCTCCTTCACCGCGATCTCGCGGCCGAGGAGTTCATCACGGGCGCGCCACACCACGCCCATCCCGCCCTCGCCCAGCGGGCCGAGCAGCCGGTAGCGCCCTGCGATCAGACGCCCCGCACCGCCCGCCCCCGCGTCCCCCTGCCCATTCCCCGGCACATCGCTCATGGCGAGCCCCCCATCCGCAGCTAAGCGGCATCACGGTGGAAACCACTCCAAGTTAGCTCAACTCGGCTCTGTTGCCGCCCCCTTGGGAGGGTGCCCGCCGAACAGGTGTCAACATTCCTACCCGAACGGGGAATCCGCCTACCGGGATACACGAGTGCCACGACGGGGCGATAGGCTTAATCTGCCCGGGCCGGGCCCTCGTACGGGTGGGGAGTGACATGGAACAGATAACGGTGCGCAGCAGGCCTCGTGTGCCTGCCATCACATGCGGCGGAAACGCGACCAGTTCGCGTCTCGACCGCCATCTATCAGTGCTCGGGGGCCCCGCCGTGCCGCCGCGTGAGGCGGCGGAGGCGACGTCGCTGATGCGGGAGCTGACTTCTCGTGAGGCGGTTCACGTCGGCAGGAACAAGAGCGCGAGGGTCTCGCTCTTCGCACCGCTGCGCAGACTGCGCCGTTCCCTCTTCGGCAGCCGCGGCTAGAGAGGCCGCTCCCCGCACGTCGTACACCGGACCCCGGACGCCGCTCTCCCAGGGCTTCCCGGGTCTCTCCAGGGCCCTCGGCCCAGGCCCAGGCATCAGGCGACCACTCCGGCCCGGCGCAGCTCCGCCGACTCCTCGTCCGTCACCCCCAGGGACGTCAGCAGTGCATCGGTGTGCTCGCCGAGCGCGGGCACTGCGCCCATCCGAGGCTGCGCCCCGCCCGGCAGCGTGATCGGCGGCAACAGCGCGCGCAGCGGTCCGGCGGGTGTGTCCACCGGACGCCAGCGGTCACGCGCCGCGAGCTGCGGATGCGCGGCCACGTCCAGCACCGAGTTGAGCCGTGCGCAGGCGATTCCAGCGGCCTCCAACCGGTCCAGGGCCTCCCGCGTGGTCAGCCGCGCCAGTGCCTCGCCCACCGCGGCGTCGGTCTTGGCGCGGCGGGCGGTACGGGCGGTGTTCACGGCGAAGGCAGGGTCGTCGGCCAGCTCCGGGCGGTCCAGCACCTGTTCGGCCAGGCGTCGCCACTCGCGGTCGTTCTGCACCGAGAGCAGCACCTGCCCGCCGTCCGCCGTCGCATAGGCGTCATACGGTGCGATGACCGCGTGCGCCAGGCCGGTGCGCGCCGGGGGCTCGCCCCCGTGCATCCCGTAGTGCAGGGGATGCCCCATCCACTCGGCCAGCGACTCCAGCATGGAGATCTCCACGGGACCGCCGCGGCCCGTCACCCCGCGCCGCAGCAGGGCCGCCAGCACTCCGGAGAACGCATACATCGCCGCCGCGACGTCGGCCGCCGGAATGCCTGCCTTGACCGGCTGGTCCTCGGTCCCGGTCACCGACACCAGCCCCGCCTCGCACTGGACGAGCATGTCGTAGGCCCGTTTGTGGGCATACGGGCCCTCGGGGCCGTACCCGGAGATGTCCACGGCGACCAGCCGCGGGTGCCGGGCGCACAGGGAGGCCGCATCCAGTCCGAGCCGGGCGGCCGCGCCCTGCGCCAGATTCTGTACGAACACATCGGCGTCCGCGGTGAGGCGTCGTACGAGCGCCAGTCCACGCGGGTCCTTGAGGTCGACGGCGAGGGACTCCTTCCCGCGGTTGCACCAGACGAAGTGCGAGGCCAGCCCCTGGGCGGCGGTGTCGTAGCCGCGCGCGAAGTCGCCGCCGTCCGGCCGCTCGACCTTGATGACACGCGCGCCGAGGTCGGCGAGCTGGCGGGTGGCAAAGGGCGCGGAGACGGCCTGCTCGACCGCGACGACGGTGACGCCCTCCAAGGGCAGCGGCTGTTCCGGCTCACTCGGCTGATGGCGCATACCGCTGTCTATCGTGTACGGCACATGTTTGTCACCGGGCCGGCCGGTTCACAGCAGCGCGAACTGGCCCTCCGGGCCCTCCTCCGGGTGGTCCAGCACCGAGGCCGGGCGCCGGGCCGCGGGCGGCGGGGCGAGGACGGCGGCGAGCGCGGTACGGGACAGCGGTTCGGCGGTGCACCGCTCGCCCAGCTCGCGCTGCTCGTCCCGCAGCAGGGCCAGCATCGTCAGCACCGTGATCAGCTCCAGCAGCTCCGAGGTGCGCGCCTGCGTCCAGGAGGCGGAGCCGACCGCTTCCAGCGTGCCCGGCTCCGGGGCGGCGGCCGTACGGGCTTCGAACCACTGCTCCAGAACGCGTGCACCGCCGGACTCGAAGGTCCACGCGGCCTCCGCGACCGGAGAGACACGGCCGCGTGTGCCGACGGCGAGCGTCTCCTCGCCCGGGTAGTACGCCAGCGAGTCCGGCCGGTCCTCGATCGCTGTGCGCACATAGGGGCGTCGGCCGCCGGGAAGGCGGGGGCGCTCGCCGCCGGGTGCGCCGCGGAGCAGAACACGGGTCATCCGCCGGCCGAGCTCCACCCCCCGGCGCCAGACGGCGGGGTCGGCGGGCAGCGGCACCGCGCAGCCCGCGGGTGTGGCGCGGGCGGCCGCGAGCGCCCAGGCCGCGAGATCCGCGGCGGTGACCTCGCCGCCGTACCGCCGGGAGAGCAGCTCCAGCAGTCCGGGCGTGACATTGGGCTCCAGGGCGCCGGGACGGCGGTAGAGCGGCCGGATGCGGCCCGGGCGGCCCGCGGGCGAGCGGCCGTCCGGCAGCCGGGCGGTGGCCACGAGGGCCGGGCCCCGGCCCCGGGGCGCATATCCCTGTTCGACCAGGAACACCTGACGGGCGTCGGAGACCCGCCACAGCTCGGGGCGGGCGACGTCGATCAGCCGGTGGTCCGGTATCAGCCACTGCTCGTCGAAGGCGCCGTGCAGCACCCGCACCGGCTCCGGACAGCTTCCGTCCTCCCGGGCCAGCCGCACGGTCCCGGCGGACTGGCCGGGGAGCTGGGCGACCGAGGTGTGGGCCGTGCGGGCGCGCGTGGGGCGCAGCAGCCGCTCACGCTCCGGGCCCTCGGCCGCGAGCAGCGCCTTCCAGCGTGCCGTGAGCGCGGCGGCGTCCGGACTCATCACCCAGCTCCGGCCGAGCCGCAGCGGCGGCACGGACCAGGGCATGAGGTCGTCGAGCAGCGGCAGGTCTTCCGTCATCAGCCCGACATGCTAATGGGCCCGCACGACGGCGGGGAGGTCAGTCGGAGGCGTCCACGGTCACCGAGAAGGAGAACCGGTCGCCCCGATAGCGAATGCGGGCCACATCCACCACACGGCCCCGGTCGTCATAGGTGACGCCGGTGTAGTGGAGGATCGGGCTCAGCAGCGGCACGTCCAGCAGCTCCGCGGTCGGCGGGTCCGCGAGCCGCGCCTCCACCGTGTCCGTGATCCGACTGATCGGCACGCCCACCGCGTCCCGCAGCACCTTGGTCATCGGCCAGCGCTCCAGATCCGCCACGTCGATGCCGGCGGCCGCGTCCGGACGGACGGCGTTCTCCGCCCAGTTGGTCGGCTCGCCGCTCTCCCCGTCGCAGCGCAGCCGCTTGAAGGTCACCACTTCGGCAAGGTCGGGGAAGTAGTCGGCCAGTTCGCCGGGCACCGGCGTCGGGCCGTGGCCGAGGACCGTCGTCCGCTCGCCGGACTGCTGGGCCACGATCGCGTCGATCGAGCCCAGCAGCCGGCGCGGGGCGCTGCGCCGGGCGCCCGGTTCGATGAAGGTGCCGCGCCGCCGGTGCCTGCTGATCAGCCCCTCCTGCTCCAGCTCCTTGAGAGCCTGGCGCATGGTCAGCACGCTCACGCCGTAGTGGGCGGCGAGCTGTTCCTCGGTGGGCAGCCGCAGGGAGGAGTCCGGCGACCGCCCCAGTATCGAGGCGCGCAGCGACTGCGAGACCTGATACCAGAGCGGCAGCTTGCGGTTCAGGACCAGCGAGTCGGGGGCAAAGGCGGTCACGGCCACTCCGTACGTACGACTTAGGACACGACGACGACTGCGGACGCCGTCCGGCGGCGACCCGGGTTCGTCGACCGCCGTCGGTCCGGTTACGACCGGAAGTGTCGCTCAAGACCCTGCCATACGTCGTCGTACCCCTGTTGCAGATGGTGCGCGGTCGCCGCCTGCCGGGTGGCGGTCAGCGGCCAGCGGGTCTCGAACATGAAGGCAAGGCCGTCGTCGATCTTCTGCGGCTTCAGCTCGGCGGCGCTGGCCCGGTCGAAGGTGTCCCGGTCCGGGCCGTGCGCCGACATCATGTTGTGGAGCGAGCCGCCGCCGGGCACGAAGCCTTCCGCTTTCGCGTCGTACGCGCCCTCGATCAGGCCCATGTACTCGCTCATCACATTGCGGTGGAAGTACGGCGGGCGGAAGGTGTCCTCGCCGACCAGCCAGCGCGGGGCGAAGACCACGAAATCGACCCCTGCCAGGCCCGGGGTGTCGGACGGCGAGGTGAGCACCGTGAAGATCGACGGGTCGGGGTGGTCGTAGCTGATGGATCCGATCACATTGAAGCGGCGCAGATCGTAGACGTACGGCACATGGGTGCCGTGCCAGGCGACGACGTCGAGGGGGGAGTGGTCGTACACGGCCGACCACAGGTTGCCGCAGAACTTGTTGACGACCTCCACCGGCCGCTCCACATCCTCGTAGGCGGCGGTCGGCGCGCGGAAGTCCCGGGCGTTGGCCAGGCCGTTGGCGCCGATCGGGCCGAGGTCGGGCAGCTCGAACGGGCGGCCGTAGTTCTCGCAGACATAGCCGCGGCCGCTCTCGTCCAGCAGCTCGACGCGGAAGCGCACCCCGCGCGGGATCAGCGCCACCTCGCCGGGGCGGGCGGCGAGCAGTCCCAGCTCGGTGCAGAGGAGCAGCCCGCCGTGCTCCGGCACGATCAGCAGCTCGCCGTCCGAGTCGCTGAACACCCGGTCGGCCATGGGGGCATTGGCGTGGTACAGGTGCACGGCCATCCCCGTGCGCTGCGTCGTGTCGCCGTTTCCGCCCAGCGTCCACAGCCCGGCCAGCCAGTCGGTGCCGGGCGCGGGCTCGGGCAGGGGGTTCCAGCGCAGCCGGTTGGGATCGGGGACCGTCTCGGTGAACGGCGCGCTTCGCACCGCGCCGTTGTCGATGCGGGTGAACGGCGGATGCGCGGCCGAGGGGCGGATGCGGTACAGCCAGGAACGGCGGTTGTGCGCCCTGGGCTCGGTGAAGGCGGTGCCGCTGAGCTGCTCCGCGTACAGGCCGAGGGGGGCGCGCTGGGGGGAGTTGCGGCCCTGCGGCAGTGCGCCCGGGACCGCTTCCGAGCTGTGCTCATTGCCGAAGCCGAAGGAGTACGACCCGTCGGTCAGCCCCTCGGCGGTCTTCCGCGCCTGCTCGATGCCGCTGCTCATCGCACGCTCCTGGTGCTCAAGGAATCCTATGTACAACCGTAGGATTGCTGGGTCGCCGCGTCAACGGCATACGTGAACGGTGTCGGCGGCATCGGTGAAGGCCCGCCGCACGGCGGCGACCGGACGGCATGATGGAGCGCGTGTCCCCTGTGGAACCGCATGCTCATCTCCGCCGCGTGCCCGTACAGCAGCGCAGCGCCGACCGGCTGGCCCGGATCCTGGACGCCTGCGCCGAACTGCTGGACGAGTGCGGATACGAGGAGCTGACCACACGTGCGGTGGCGGAGCGGGCGGGTGTGCCGATCGGCTCCGTCTACCGCTTCTTCGGCAACAAGCGTGCCCTGGTCGATGCGCTGGCCCTGCGGAATCTGGACGCGTACGCCGAGCGGATCACCGGCCGCCTCCGCGGGGTGCGGCCGGGCGACTGGCGGGGCGCACTGGACGTCGTGCTGGACGAGTACCTGGCGATGAAGCGGACCGTGGCCGGCTTCGCGCTGGTCGACTTCGGCGTCCAGATTCCGGTCGGAGCGCCCCCGGACGGTGCGAACCACCAGGTCGCCGACCTGCTGCTGGAGCTGCTCTCCGGCCATCTGAGGCGGGCCGCCGACCCCGGGCTGCGCCGGGTGATGCTGGTCTCCGTGGAGACGGCGGACGCGCTGCTGCAGCTCGCCTTCCGGGTCAGCCCCACGGGGGACGAGGGCGTCATCAGGGAGACGAGGGAACTGCTGCGGGCGTATCTGGCCCGGATTCTCGACTGATTCCCATGGGTGCGGCTGCTCCCGCGGTTGCGGCTGCTCCCGGCTGGGGCCGCTGCTTCCCGAGGGGACGGGCGTGCTCTTGTCGGGCGCGCCGCAGGGGTTCCCGCACCTACGTACCGGTCGGTATGGTGGGCGGCACCCGTGCGTCTCGCTGCCGCCGCCCCTGGAGGAGCCATGTCCCGCACCCCCGCCGCCCGCACCGCGCTGCGCATCTGCCCCCTGTGCGAGGCGACGTGCGGGCTCAGCCTCACCGTCGAGGACGGTCGCGTCACCGGGGCGCGCGGAGACCGGGACGACATCTTCAGCCGGGGATTCATCTGCCCCAAGGGGGCGTCGTTCGGGGAGCTCGACGCCGACCCCGACCGGCTCCGCACCCCCCTCGTGCGCACCGGTGGACGGCTGCGCGAGGCGAGCTGGGCCGAGGCGTTCGACACGATCGCCGCCCGGCTCCCGCCCCTCGTCGCCGAGCACGGCCCGGACTGTGTCGCCGTCGTCCTCGGCAACCCCAACGTCCACACCATGGCCGGGGCGCTCTACCCGCCGGTCCTGCTCTCCCTGCTGCGCACCCGCAGCCTCTTCACCGCGAGCACCCTGGACCAGATGCCCAAGCATGTGTCCAGCGGTCTCCTCTTCGGCTCCGCCGCTGCCATCCCCGTCCCCGACCTGGACCGCACCGGGCATCTGCTGCTCCTCGGCGCCAACCCCGTCGAGTCCAACGGCAGCCTGTGCACCGCGCCCGACTTCCCCGGCAAGCTCAAAGCCCTCCGCAAACGCGGCGGCACCCTCACCGTCGTCGACCCGCGCCGCACCCGCACCGCGCGGCTCGCCACCCGCCATCTCCCCATCCGGCCCGGCGCCGACGCCCTGCTCCTCGCCGGCATCGCCCATGTCCTGTTCGAGGAGAAGCTCACCCGCCTCGGCGCCCTCGAAGAACATGTCGAAGGAGTGGACGGGCTCCGCGAGGCCCTGCGTGACTTCACGCCCGACGCCGTCGCCCCCGCATGCGACGTCGACGCCGAGGACATCCGCTCCCTCGCCCGCGAACTGGCGGCCGCGCCCTCCGCCGCCGTCTACGGACGCATCGGCAGCTGCACCGTGGAACACGGCACGCTCGCCAGCTGGCTGGTGGACGTCCTCAATGTGCTCACCGGCAACCTCGACCGCCCCGGCGGCGCGCTCTTCCCCCTCGCCGCCACGGACCGCGCGCCCCGCCCGCCCGGACCGGGCAAGGGCTTCGCGCTCGGCCGCTGGGCGAGCAGGGTCGGCGGCCACCCCGAAGCCAAGAGCGAACTGCCCATGGCCGCTCTCGCCGAGGAGATCGACACTCCCGGCGCCGGGCGGATTCGCTCCGTGCTCGCGGTGGCCGCCAACCCGGTGCTCTCCGCCCCCGACGGCGACCGCCTCGACCGTGCCCTGGCCGGGATCGACTTCATGGTCAGCGTCGATCCGTACCTCAACGAGACCTCACGCCACGCGCATGTCGTCCTGCCTCCGCCGCCGCCCTCCCAGAGCGCTCACTTCGACTTCGCCTTCAACGCCTTCGCCGTCCGCAACCAGGTGCGCTACACCCGCGCCCCCGTGCCGCTCGAGCCCGGGCGGATGGACGAATGCGAGATCCACGCCCGGCTCGTCCTCGCCGTGTGCGGGATGCACGGCCAGGATCCCTCCGGGGTCGACGACATGGTCATCGCCAGGACCCTGGGCAAGGCGGTCGGCGACCCCGGCTCGCCCGTTCACGGCCAGGACCCCGACGAGGTCGCGGCCCGACTCACCGGCCGCACCGGGCCCGAGCGGCGGCTCGACATGATGCTGCGTCTCGGGCCGTACGACCTCACCCTCCAGCGCCTGCTGGAGCGGCCCCACGGCATCGACCTCGGCCCGCTGCGGCCCCGCCTGCCCGAGGTGCTCAGGACCCGCAGCGGCCGGATCGAGCTGCTGCCCGCCCCGATCGCCGCCGACCTGCCGCGGCTGCGGAGCGCACTGGCCGGGGGGGCCTCCGGGACCGTCCTGGTCGGCCGCCGCCATCTGCGCTCCAACAACAGCTGGATGCACAATGTGGCCTCGCTGAACGGCGGGTCCAACCGCTGCACGCTCCATGTCCACCCGGCGGACGCGCAGCGGCTCGGCCTCCGCGACGGCGAACCGGCCCGGATCGCTGCGGACGGCGGAGAGGTGACCGCCCCGGTGGAGATCACGGACGCGGTGCGGCCCGGAGTGGTGAGCCTGCCCCACGGCTGGGGTCACGACCGGCCCGGCACCCGGATGGGCGTGGCCGCGGCGCGTCCCGGGGTCAACGTCAACCAGCTCCTCGACGGCTCCCGGCTGGACCCGCTGTCCGGCACCGCCGTGCTCAACGGCTTCCCCGTCGAGATCACGCCTGCCTGAGCCGGGGGCGCCCCCGGTGGAGAGGCGAACACACGCGCCAGAAAACTAACGGTGTTAGTTTGACGGTGCGGCCCGATGCGCCCGTACGATGCGGGCGCATCGTTTCGGTCGGCCCAGAAGCTTCGGAGGGAACGCGATGAAGGTGCACGACGGCATGTACATCGACGGCCGGTGGACGCCCGCGGCGGGACCGGAGTCCATCGCCGTGGTGAACCCCGCGGACGAGCAGGTCATCGCCCGGGTGCCGGCAGGCGACGCCGGGGACGTCGACGCCGCAGTGCGCGCCGCCCGCGCCGCCTTCCCCGCCTGGGCCGCCACTCCGCCCGCCGAGCGCGCGGCGAAGCTCACCGCGCTGCGCGATGCACTGGCCGCCCGCAAGGACGAGATCGCCGAGACCGTGACCGCCGAACTGGGGTCGCCGCTCGCGTTCTCCCAGAGGGTCCACGCAGGGCTGCCGCTGCTGGTCGCCGGCTCCTACGCGGAGCTCGCCGCCTCGTACCGCTTCGAGGAGACCATCGGCAACTCCACGGTGCTCATGGAGCCGGTCGGCGTGGTCGCGGCCATCACGCCGTGGAACTTTCCGCTGCACCAGATCGTCGCCAAGGTGGCCCCCGCGCTGGCCGCGGGCTGCACCGTCGTCCTCAAGCCGGCGGAGGACACCCCGCTCACCGCCCGGCTCTTCGCCGAGGCGGTCCATGAGGCC
Source organism: Streptomyces chengmaiensis (assembly GCF_029846775.1). NCBI lineage: Bacteria > Bacillati > Actinomycetota > Actinomycetes > Kitasatosporales > Streptomycetaceae > Streptomyces > Streptomyces chengmaiensis. The sequence continues at coordinate 53,122 of NZ_JARWBG010000027.1, read as the reverse complement.
GGCCTGCCCGCCGGGGTGTTCAACCTGGTCACCGGGCTGGGGCCGGTCGCCGGCCAGGCGCTGGCCGCCCATGACGACGTCGATCTGGTCTCCTTCACCGGCTCCACCGCCGTCGGCCGGCAGATCGGCGCGACGGCGGGCGGCGCCGTCAAGCGCGTGGCCCTGGAGCTGGGCGGCAAGTCCGCCAACGTCATCCTGCCCAGCGCCGATCTGGAGAAGGCCGTCAAGGCCGGCGTCGCCGACGTCATGGCCAACTCCGGCCAGAAGTGCAGCGCCTGGACCCGGATGCTGGTCCACAAGGACCGCTACGAGGAGGCCGTCGCCCTCGCCGCCGCCGCGATCGCCGCGTATGTGCCAGGCGAGCGGATCGGCCCGCTGGTCAACGCCGAGCAGCAGCAGCGGGTGCTCGCCTACATCCGGAAGGGAATCGCCGAGGGCGCACGGCTGGTCGCCGGGGGCCCCGAGGCCCCGCTTGAGACCGGCTACTACGTCAGCCCGACCCTGTTCGCCGATGTCACACCCGAGATGACCATCGCACAGGAGGAGATCTTTGGCCCCGTCCTCGCGATGATCGAGTACGCGGACGAGGACGAGGCCGTACGCATCGCCAACGGCACCGTCTACGGGCTCGGGGGCGGCGTCTGGGCGGGGGAGGAGGCAGAGGCCGTCGCCTTCGCCCGACGGATGGACGCAGGCCAGATCGACATCAACGGCGGCCGGTTCAACCCGCTCGCCCCCTTCGGCGGCTACAAGCAGTCCGGGGTCGGCCGCGAACTGGGCCCGCACGGGCTCGCCGAATACCTCCAGACCAAGTCCCTCCAGCACTGACGGGGAGTTCCACCGCCATGGTCCGCGCCGCCGTTCTGCCCTCCATCGGCTCCCCGCTGGAGATCACCGAGATCGAACTGCCCGAGCCGGGGCCCGGCCAGGTGCGGGTCCGCCTGGCCGCCGCCGGGGTCTGCCACTCCGACCTGTCGCTGTCCGACGGCACCATGCGCGTGCCGGTGCCTGCGGTGCTCGGCCACGAGGGTGCGGGCACGGTCGTGGCCGTAGGGCCGGGCGTCGGCCATGTGGCCCCCGGCGACGGCGTGGTGCTCAACTGGGCGCCGTCCTGCGGCGGCTGCCACCACTGCTCCCTGGGCGAAGTGTGGCTGTGCGCCAAGGCCCTCGCGGGGGTGGGCGACGTCCACGCGGTCACCGCGGACGGCGTCGAACTGCACCCCGGCCTCAATGTCGCGGCCTTCGCCGAGGAGACCGTCGTCGCCGCGAACTGCGTCCTGCCCGCCCCCGCTTCCGTCCCCCTCGCCGACGCCGCCCTCCTCGGCTGCGCCGTCCTCACCGGCTATGGAGCGGTGCACCACTCCGCCCGGCTGCGCGAGGGCGAGTCGGCGGCCGTCTTCGGCGTCGGCGGAGTGGGCCTCGCCGCGCTCCAGGCCGCGCGGATCGCCGGCGCGGAGACGATCGTGGCCGTCGACGTGTCCCCCGCGAAGGAGGAACTCGCCCGCGCGGCGGGCGCGACCGACTTCCTCCTCGCCTCCGAGACCACGCCCAAGGAGATCCGGGCGCTCACGGCGGGCCACGGCGTGGACGTCTCGATCGAATGCGCCGGCCGGGCCGCCGCCATCCGCTCCGCCTGGGAGTCCACCCGTCGCGGCGGCCGCACCACGGTGGTCGGCATCGGCGGCAAGGACCAGCAGGTCACCTTTAACGCCCTGGAGATCTTCCACTGGGGGCGCACCCTCTCCGGCTGCGTGTACGGCAACTCCGATCCCGCCGCCGACCTTCCCGTGCTGGCGGACCACATCCGCGCGGGGCGGCTGGACCTGAGCGCGATGGTGACGGAGCGGATCGGGCTGGAAGGAATCCCCGCGGCGTTCGCCGACATGACGGCCGGCAAGGGGGGCCGTGCGCTGGTGGTCTTCTGACGGCCTTCCGGCGGGCTGCCGTGTGAACCCCCTCCGGGCAGCCGGCACATCGGGCTCTTTGGAGCCTGAGGAGCGCGGATACCGGGGGGCGAGCCCCGGACGCGGCCGAAGCGTCAGCTGCGGATCAGCGCCCGGTGCTGGAGCTCCAGCCCGTCCAGCAGGGCGCGCAGGCCGGTCTCGAAGGCGTCCTCGTCGATCCCCTCCCCGCGGTCGGCCAGCAGATGCGCCTGGCCCAGGTGCGGATAGTCGGCGGGGTCGTACGCGGCGGCGTCGCCGACGAATCCGGCGGTGAAGGATCCGAGCGCCGAGCCGGTGATGAAGTACCGCATCAGCGCCCCGACCCGGGTCGCCTGGGCGGGCGGCCAGCCCGCGCGGACCATCGCGCCGAACACGGCGTCCGCCAGGCGCAGCCCGGCCGGCCGGCGGCCGGGGCCGCGCGCCAGCACCGGGACGGTGTGCGGGTGCGCCAGCAGGGCGGCGCGGTAGGAGACGGCCCAGTCGTGCAGCGCGGTGCGCCAGTCCCGCCCGTCGTCCTCGTCGAACATCGACAGATCGACCTGGGCGCTGATCGCGTCGGCGACGGCGTCGAGGATCTCGTCCTTGTTGCGGAAGTGGTTGTAGAGGGAGGGGCCGCTGACGCCGAGCTCCGCGGCGAGCCGTCGGGTGGAGACGGCGTCGAGCCCCTCGGCGTCCACTAGCGCGCTCGCCGTCTCGACGATGAGCTGTCGGCTGAGCAGGGGCTTGCGCGGTCGGGCCATGCGACACATTCTGCCCTGACCGGGGTCTTTGCGTTCCGGCGCGTTCTGGCGCGATCTGGACGCACGCTGACCTGCGCAGACCTAAGCGCTTGCTCACCGTCGCGGTATGGTGTTCGTCCTGACAGTGCGGAAGGGGCAAAGGACGATGACTGCGGCGGAGGAGACGGCCCGCGAGGACGCGCCGTGGGGCGAGGTCACTCCCGAGGCGGCCAGGAAGCTGCTCGTCGCCGCCGTAGCGGCCTTCGCGGAGCGCGGCTACCACGCCACCACGACCCGCGACATCGCGGGCCGGGCAGGGATGAGCCCGGCCGCGCTCTACATCCACTACAAGACCAAGGAAGAGCTGCTCCACCGGATCAGCCGCATCGGCCACGACAAGGCGCTGGAGATCCTCCAGGCCGCCGACGCCTCGGGAGGCACCCCCTCGGAGCGGCTCGCCGAGGCTGTGCGCTCCTTCGTCCGCTGGCATGCGGGGCGGCATGACACGGCGCGGGTCGTCCAGTACGAGCTGGACGCTCTCAGCGACGAACACCGCGCGGAGATCGTCGGCCTGCGCCGCCGGAGCGACGCGGTGGTGCGGGACATCCTCGACGAGGGTGTGGAGACGGGAGAGTTCGACGTCCCCGACGTGCCGGGGACGACCGTCGCGGTGCTCTCGCTCTGCATCGACGTGGCGCGCTGGTTCAACGTCGCGGGCAGGCGTACGCCGGACGAGGTCGGCGCGCTCTACGCCGACCTCGTGCTGCGCATGGTCCGCGCGCAGAAGTGACGGCGCGCAGCTGAGTCGCGCCGGGCCGCGCGTCGGGAGCGGGTCAGAAGTAGTAGCGGGACACCGTCTCGGCCACGCACACAGGCTTGTCGCCGCCCTCCCGTTCGACGGTGACCACCGCCGTCACCTGCACCCCGCCTCCCGCCTCCGTGACGTCCTCGAGCACGGCGGACGCGCGCAGCCGTGAGCCGACGGGCACGGGTGCGGGGAAGCGCACCTTGTTGGCCCCGTAGTTGACACCCATGGTCATGCCCTCGACGCGCAGGATCTGCGGCACGAACACCGGCAGCAGGGACAGCGTGAGATAGCCGTGGGCGATGGTGCCGCCGAACGGGCCTGCCGCCGCGCGCTCCGGGTCCACATGGATCCACTGGTGATCGCCGGTCGCCTCGGCGAACAGATCGATCCGCTTCTGCTCGATCTCCAGCCAGTCGCTGTGCCCCAACTGCTCCCCGACCCCGGCGCGCAGCTCGTCGGCGGAGGTGAAGACCCTCGGCTCGGCCATGTCCCTGCTCCCTGACTCTCGCGATCACTGTGCAAGCGCTTGCTCAGCATGCGGGTCGGGCCGGGGCCTGTCAACGGGCCCGGCCGGCGCGGGGTACGACGACGCCGCAGCTGCGCCCCGCGCCGGTTCGTTCAGCACCCCGGCGGCGCCGGCTCACGCCACCGACGCCAATGCCCCCTGCGTCCCCCGCGGGCCCCGATCGGCCCGTTCCCCCCGTGCCGTGCCCCGCATGTCCGGCGTCGTCCCCCGTGTCGCCGCCGCCCGCTTCGCCGCGTCCACCGCTTGGCGCGTGAGCACCGGCTGCGGCACGACGATGCCGCACCCCGTGCACACCGGGCCGAACGACGGCTCACAGCTCAGATCCTGACGCCAGACGACGTCCGTGCCCCCGCACACCGGACAGGCCGCCCCCGGCTCGGCCTCCAGTGCCGCCGTCAGCCGCCGCAGCACCTCGCCGAGCGGCGCCTTCGGATGGTCCGCGGGGCTGTCGCAGCGGGCGATCCCGTTGCCGCCCCAGGTCCTGCGGTGCCAGTCGTCGACGAACCCCGGTCTGCGCAGCCCCGCATGCTTCTCGCGCCTGCGGCGGACGGCGAAGTTCTTCTCGTACGCGAGCCAGACGGCCCGCGCCTCTTCCAGTTCCTCGAGCGCGGCCACCAGCCGCGCCGGATCGGGTTGCCTGTCCTCGGGTCCGAAACCGTGCCTCGTGCACAGATGGTCCCAGGTCGCACGGTGCCCATAAGGGGCGAACCGCTCAAGGCACTTGCGCAGCGAGTAGCGCCGCAGCGCCAGATCGCACCGTGTGTCGCGAACCTGTCTCGCAAGACTCCGGAAACCGGCCATCGCACTGCCACCTCCGTCGCTCGTACTTCGGCGTCAAGGAATGGACGTACGAGTGCCCGATCCGGCTCCATCGAAAATCCGATGGCCGCCATCAGTCACCCGGTGCCCCCGGTGCCCCCGGTGACCCGGTGACCCGGTGACCCCGGCGGGCCCCGGCAGTCCGGCGTTCGGCGGCGCAAGCCCGTTGTGGGAATTCAGAAAATCTGACGGGCACTCACCTTACTGCCGCGTCATACCGTCAGTAACCTCCGTCGCACCGGCCCCCCACGAGGAGCAGCCATGCGCCGACGCACCGGAAGACTGACCGCCGCGACCGCCGTGGCGGTGTTCGCACTCGGCGCGGGGCTCGCAGCCCCCGCCCCGCACTCCGCGGCCGCCGCCCCGCCGGACCGCGTCAACCATGAGGCAGCCCCGGCCGACCACTGCCGGGGGCAGTGCGCGGACATCCTGCCGCCCGGCCAGAACGGCAACGCCACCCTCGTCCAGATCCTTGCCCATCAGCTCTTCGGCACCCGTCCCGCCCACAGCTCCGACCAACTCGCCCGCTACGAGTCACTGACGGGCGGCTACAGCGGCCTCACCGACGCCGCGCTCACCGAGTTCTTCAACGACGCCTCCTTCGGTGTTCCTGAGGACCAGGTCGAGTCCGTCACCCGCCCCCGCAACGACGTCACCATCACCCGGGACAAGAAGACGGGCGTCCCGCACATCAAGGGCGACACCCGCTACGGCACCGCCTTCGGCGCCGGCTACGCGGCAGCGCAGGACCGCCTGTGGATGATGGACCTCTTCCGGCACATCGGTCGCGGATCGCTCACCTCCTTCGCCGGCGGCGCGCTCGCCAACCAGGCCATGGAGCAGCAGTTCTGGCCGCAGGCCCCGTACACGGAAGCCGACTACCGGTCCCAGATCGAACGGATCAGACAGACCGAAGGCGCCCGCGGCGAACTGGCCATGGCCGACGCCCAGGCTTACGTCGACGGCGTCAACGCCTACCGCAAGGCCGCCAAGGACGGACGCTACTTCCCCGGCGAGTACGTCCTCACCGGCCATGTCGACGCGATCACCAACATCGGGGAGATCAAACCCTTCTCCCTCACCGATCTGATCGCCATCGCCTCCGTCGTCGGCGGCCAGTTCGGCGGCGGAGGGGGCGGCGAGGTCCAGGCTGCGCTCTCCCTCCTCGCCGCCCAGCAGAAGTACGGCGTCGTGGAAGGCACCCGCGTCTGGGAGTCGTTCCGGCAGCGCGAGGACCCCGAAGCCGTGCTCACCGTCCACGACGGCACCCGCTTCCCGTACGCGACCCGTCCGGAGAACCCCCGCGGCGGCGCGCTGCCCGACCCCGGCTCCGTCGTTCCCGAGCAGCTCGTCTACGACAGGACAGGCTCGGCCGGAACGGGGGCCAAGAGCCCCGTGCGCGCCCCCGAACTCCTCCGGCCCGCCCAGGGCATATACGACGACGGCGTGCTCCCGCCCGGCGCCCTCGACCCCCGGCGCGGCATGTCCAACGCGCTCCTCGTCTCCGGCGCCCACACCGCGAGCGGCCACCCCATCGCCGTCTTCGGCCCGCAGACCGGCTACTTCGCCCCGCAGCTGCTGATGCTCCAGGAGCTCCAGGGGCCCGGCATCTCCGCCCGCGGGGTTTCCTTCGCCGGGGTCGGCATGTACGTGCAGATGGGCCGCGGCCCCGACTACGCCTGGTCAGCCACCTCCGCCGCCCAGGACATCACCGACACCTACGCCGTCGAACTGTGCGCGCCCGACGGCGGCGTCCCCGACAAGCAGACCGCAGACCACTACCTCCACCGCGGCCGCTGCACCCCCATGGAGAAGCTGGAACGCCGCAACGCCTGGAAGCCCACCGTCGCCGACTCCACGGCGAAAGGCTCCTACCGGATGCAGGTCTGGCGCACCGAGTACGGCATGGTGACCCACCGCGCCACCATCGACGGCGCTCCCGTCGCCTACACCTCGCTGCGCTCCACCTACCGGCACGAAGCCGACTCCATCATCGGCTTCCAGCTGCTCAACGACCCCTCTTACGTCACGGACGCCGCGTCCTTCCAACAGGCGGCGCACCACATCGACTACGCCTTCAACTGGTTCTACGCCGACTCCCGCACCGCCGGGTACTTCAACAGCGGCATGAACCCGGTGCGGGCCGAGGGCGTCGACCCCGCGCTGCCGGTGCGGGCCGAAGAGGCCTACGAGTGGCGGGACTTCGACCCGGTCCACAACACCGCCGCGTACACGCCGTTCGCCGAGCACCCGCAGTCGGCAGGCCAGGACTACTACATCTCGTGGAACAACCGGCAGGCCGAGGGCTACGCCGCCGCGGGATTCGGCTTCGGCTCGGTGCACCGCGGGGATCTGCTGGACGACCGGGTGGCCGCTCTCGTCGCCCGGGGCGGGGTCACCCGGGCGTCGCTCACCCGAGCCATGGCCGAGGCGGGCCTGACCGATCTGCGCGGCGAGCAGCTGCTGCCCGAGCTGCTGGCCGTGCTGCGGTCCCAGCCGGTCACCGACCCCCGGCTCGACGCCGTCGTACGGCAGCTGGAGTCCTGGCGGACAGCGGGCGCCCAGCGCAAGGAGACCACGCAGGGATCGCGGCGCTACGCCCACGCAGACGCGGTGCGCACCATGGACGCCTGGTGGCCGCTGCTGATCGAGGAGCAGTTCAAGCCGGGTCTGGGAGAGGAGCTGTACGGCGCGTTCACCGCGAACCTCGCGGTCGACGAGTCCCCGGCCGCCCGCCACGGCGCTGCGGGCGCCCACGGCGGCTCCGCGTTCCAGTACGGCTGGTGGGGCTTCGCCGACAAGGACCTCCGGCAGGTCCTGGGGGAGCGGGTCGAAGGACCGCTGGCCCGCACCTACTGCGGCGGCGGGTCGCTCACCGCATGCCGTGACGCCCTGCTGACCACCCTCGGGCAGGCGGCCGCCACTCCGGCGACCGAGGTCTATCCGGGAGACGACGACTGCGCGGCGGGCGACCAGTGGTGCTCGGACGCGCTGGTCCACCGCCCGCTGGGCGGCATCACCCACCCCGCAGCGCACTGGCAGAACCGCCCGACCTATCAGCAGGTCGTCGAGTTTCCCTCGCACCGCTGAACCCCGGCGCCGGCGCAAGCGGGGCGAGAGTCCGGCGGTGGGATGATGGCGGCGAGGGAAGGAGCACGGGTGGCCGAGGTCGATGCGGAGGCGGGCGGACGGACCGCCGGCCGGGACACGGGCACGGCGCGGGCCGCGGCGGCGCGGCGTGGCGACGGCCGGACCGAGCGGGGCCGCCGGACCCGTCTGAGGATCGTCGACGCGCTGCTCGAGCTGGTGGACGAAGGGGTGACGGAGTTCCCCGCCGACCTGGTCGCGGAACGGGCAGGCGTCTCCCGGCGGCTGGTCTTCCACCACTTCGCCGATATGCCGGAGCTGGTGGACGCCGCCGTCAGCAGGCGGCTGGAGCAGCTGGCCGAGCAGATCCGGCCGCTGCCCGAGGAGGGGTCGCGGGAGGTCCGGGTCGCGGCCCTGGCGGAACAGCGCGCCCGCATCCTGGAGTGGATCACGCCGACCCGGCTGACGATGCTGCGGATCGAGGATCCGTCGCCGAGGGTCCGGCAGGCAGCGGAAGAGATCTTTGCGGACGGCCGGCGTCGCATCGCCGAGATCTTCGCCGAGGAACTGGGCCGCCTTGCCGAGGACCCCCGGGCCCTCTTGCTGGACGGCCTCGACGCCGTCACCACCTGGGGCGCCTGGCACCACTGGCGTTCCACGGGCAAGACGCCCGCGCAGGCCCGCCGGGTGATGGAGCAAACGGTGCTGAGCCTGCTGGCCGCCGCCGACCGGGAGCCGGGAGCGGCGCGGGACTGACGTCCGGCCCGCACCGCCCCGGGCCCGCCGTCGCGGGTCGCGCCGCAGCGTGCAGCCGCATACGCCGAGGAGCGTGCGGCTGCGTGCGCCACGGCCCGCCGCCGTGGCGTCCGGACCCTTGCATGTGGCCGCCTCCGCGTCCTTGCCGTTCAGATTCCGCTTCAGATTCGGCGGGGTCCGGCGGTGTCTCCAGGGGCGTGGGGCTGCGTCGATGTGCGGCTCCGCCGGGTGGGTGCGATCGGCCACGATGTGCCCGTGTGCGTTCGGCGGCCCATCGCGGCGTTCCCGCGGGGCGCCGGGGAGTTTCGCTCGGATCCCCGGCTTGTACGCCCCGGCCAGGGTGCGGGTGCGGGCGGTCAGGAGAGGGCGACCGGGCCGGCGTCGGCCGACAGTGTCACTCCCTCCGGCCCGGCCGAGACGCCGGACGGCGTCAGGCCCAGCGGGAGCGCGGGCTGCGGCAGCCGGGCGCCGGTGAACGCCCGGGCGACCAGGGGACCCGAGGGGTCCACGGCCCGCCCGGCCACGGACACCGAGACCGGGTGCAGCGCGACGGCTCCTTCGGCCAGCACGACGTCCGCGGTGACCTCGGCGGTCATGCCGAGGACGGTGCTGTGGACCAGCACCTGCCCGTCCCCGGCATAGGAGAGCCGGGGCGCAGGAGCCCGCCCCTGCCCCTGGGCGCCGATGCCGGTCGCCCCGAGGGAGTCGTAGGACACGGTGAACCGGGCGTCGGCCGAGCGGGCCCGGTAGCCGTCCGGCCGGCCGGAGACGTCGCGGAAGGTCAGGTCTGCCCGGACGGGACGGCCCCTCTCCGTGACGGCGTCCGCCTGCACCCGGACTTCCGGGTAGCGGTCCCGCGCAGCCTCCAGCAGAAAGGGACTGCCGGCGATGTCGACGTCCGGCTCGCCTCTCACCGAGGGCCGTTCTGCGGCGACCCGGTCGGCCAGCCGCCCCTCGGCGACGCGGCGGCTGACCCCGTCGGCCACGGGCAGGCCGACCGCGAGAACCAGGGCCAGGACCGCCGCCGCGGCCCCGACCCGACGTCGCCTTCCGGCGGCCGGGTGCCGGCCGGCGGTACGCGGCCGCCGCGGCGCCGCGGCGGCCCCTGCGCGCCGCGGGGTCACGACAGTCCTCCGCGCCGCACGGTGAGCCCGACGCCGTCCGACTGCGACTGCGACTGAGCTTGCGACTCCGGATTCGGCCCGGGTCCGGGTCCGGGTGCGGCGGCTTCGCCGGCCGCGGCGTCGTGTGTCGCAGAGGCCGGGCCGCCGGTCGTCCCACCGGCTTCCGGTCGTGCCCCGCCCTCGGGGTCCAGGTGCGGCAGCAGTCGGTCCAGCCACCGCGGAAGCCACCAGCTGCGCTCACCGATCAGCACCATCGCCGAGGGGACGAGCAGCCCGCGGACCACCGTGACGTCCAGGGCCACCGCGGCGGCGAGCCCCAGGCCGAACATCTTGACCACCGGGTCCGGGGAGAGGAGGTACGCCAGGAAGACACTGATCATGATCAGCGCGGCGGATGTGATGATCCGTCCGGTGCCGGCCAGTCCGGCCACCACGGCGCGCCGGTTGTCCCCATGGGCCATGCGGTGTTCGCGGACGGCGGTGAGCAGGAAGACCTCGTAGTCCATCGAGAGTCCGAACAGCACGGCGAACAGCACCAGCGGCACATATCCCGGTATGGGCGTCGCTCCCTCCAGCCCGATCAGCTCTGCGCCCCAGCCCCACTGGAAGACCGCGGTGAGCACGCCGTAGGCGGCGGCCACCGACAGCAGATTCATCAGGGCGGCCTTGGCTGCCAGGACGGGAGCGCGGAACGCTGTCAGGAGCAGCAGCGCCGCCACCAGGACGACGACGCCGATGACCAGCGGCAGCCGGGCGGCCAGCCGGTCGTTGAGGTCCGTCTGCGTCGCCGTCATGCCGCCCACATGGGCGGTTCCGTCGCGCCCCCGGTCGGTTGCGCCGGGCAGGGTGTCAGCCCGCAGCCGGTCCACCAGCTCGGCCGTCCGGGCGTCGCCCGGCGCGGTGGCGGGTGTGACCTGCCAGCGCACGGTCCGGCCGTCAGGCGCGAGCTGCGCCGTGCCGACCGCGGCCACTCCCGGCGTCTCGGCGAGGGCCTCGCCGACCGCCGCCACGCGTGCGTCGGTGGGTCCGGCGGCCGGGGTGGGCAGGGTGTCGGTCACCTGGAGCGCGCCGTTCACACCGGGCCCGAACGCATCGGCGAGCCGCTCGTAGGAGGTGCGGGCGGCGGAGCCGACGGGCTTGGTCCCCCCGTCGAGCAGGCCGAACGCGAGCTGGGCGGCGGGTGCGGCGAGCACGAGAACCACGGCGACGCCGGTCAGCAGATGACGCCAGGGCCGGGCGGCGACATGAGCGGCCAGCCGCCGCCAGCCGCGGCGGCCGGCCTGCCGGTCTCCGTCCCGCTCGTCCGTCAGCGGCGGCTCTGCCCCGAGACGCCTCCCGAGCAGGCTCAGCAGGGCGGGCAGCAGTGTGGTGGCGGCGGCCACCGCCACCAGCACCGCGACCCCGGGCGCCAGGGCGAGCGCGTACAGCAGGGGGAGTCCGCCGAGGGCGAGGCCGCCGAGGGCGGCGATCACCGCTCCGCCGGCGAAGACGCACGCCCGTCCCGCGGTGGCCGTGGCAGCCGCGGCCGCCTCGACGACGCCCTGCCCCCTGCCCCGCAGCTCCCGGAACCGGGTGAGGCAGAACAGGGTGTAGTCGATGCCGACACCCAGACCGATCATCGCCGCGAGGGTGGTGCCCGAGGCCGGCATGTCCGTCAGATGGCCGGCGAGCCCGACGGCGGCCACCGAGACCGCCAGCCCGGTGACCCCGACGGCAAGGGGCAGTGCCGCTGCCGCCGCCTTGCGGAAGCCGAGGAGGAGGATGACCGAGGCGGCCGCCAGGCCGATCAGCTCGCTGTGCCCGGTGTCCGGCTTGTCGACGGCGGCGGCCAGGTCGCCGCCGGGGGTGACCGAGATGCCGACGGCGCGGGCGGGCGCGGCCGCGGCCACGATGTCGTCCGCAGTCTCGGCCGTGATGTCGCGGCCGGTGACGTCGAGCCCGACGGTCAGGTATGCGGTGCGTCCGTCCGCGCTGACGGCGTGGGCCGCCGCCGAAGCGCCGTACGGCGTGCTCACCGAGGACACGTGCGGCACGGCCGAGATGGCGCGGGCCGCCTCCTCGACGGCGGCACGTGCGCCGTCGTCGGTCAGCCGTGCGCCGTCCGGACCGGTGTGGAGTACCAGCGGCTGCGGCCCGGAGACCGGGCCGGGGAACCGGCGGGCGGCGTCGGCCGCCGCCTGGCTGTCGCTTCCCGGAATGGTGACCGCCTCGCTGGTGACCCGGCCGAGGACGGCCACCGCGGCGCCGAGAGCCAGCAGGAGCAGCAGCCATGCGCCGATCACACGTTTCGGCGCGCGGGCGCAGGTGCGCCCCAGGGCCAGCAGCATCTCGCATGTCTCCCTTCGTCCGGTGCACCGCCGCCGGCCGCGCTCCCGGTCCGCACACAACAAAAAATTGCACTCGCGGTGCATGAATTAACGTTGCATCGCGAGTGCAATAATGTCAATGCGGGTACGGCGTGGGCCGGCTCGCCGGCCCACGCCCTGCCGGGCGTCAGCTCCGCACGATCCGCGCCCGGCCGACGGGCGGCCGGCCGCCCGTCGGCGGGGTGTCAGCCGCGGGGATGTCCGGGCCCCCCTCCGTGGCCGCCGGGCAGTACGCCGCTCTCCGCCGCCTCAAGGACGGCGTCGGCCTGCTCCTGGGTGAGGGTCCCCTCCTCCACCGCCTTCTTGAGGCGTTCCGACAGCCGCTGCTGCCTGTCCTCCTTGCGTTCCTGCTGCTTCTCTCCGTGGATCTTCTCGAGCGCCGCGGTCACCTTGTCCTCGGAGACGCCGAGTTCCTTCGCCAGCGCGGAGGCCAGCTCCTGCTGCCGCTCCTCCCGCCGCTCCTTGCCCTGCTGCCTGCGATCCTTGCGGTGCTCCGCTCGGTCGTCCGACGCAGACGCAGACGCAGACGCAGGCGCCGACGCAGACTCGCTCGCGGCGGACTGCCCGTCGTCCTGCGCCAGGGCCACGGCCGGGAACAGCAGTCCCAGGCCCGCGATTCCTGCGATGGCGAGGCCCACACGGGCTCGCTTGGTCTTCATGGAGAACCTCCAGCGTCCGGTCACTGTGACGTGATCGACGATGGGGCGTCCGGCTGTGCGGAACATGGGAACGCCCTGAGAATTCCCTTTGAGGCCTTGAGGCCTTGAGGCCTTGAGGCCTTGAGGCCTTGAGGCCTTGAGGCCTTGAGGCCTTCGGGGCTTCAAGGGCGGCGTCGGCGCGACGGGCGCAGGGCGCCGCTCAGCGGTGCGGGTAGCGCAGATGCCGCCGCCGTACCCGCCGGAACTCCGAGAGCTTCTCCTGCCATGCCGCGGCGACCTCGTCGTGGTCCGCGCCCGCGTCGATCAGCGTTCGGACCGTCGTAGAGCCGGTCAGCTTGTCGATCCAGTGATCGGGCCGCCAGGCGAATCCGCTCCATACGCGCTTCGCCGTCACCAGCAGGGCCACCCCGGTGCGGACGGGATCGTACGCCTGCCGGTCGTGGACGTGGAGCTGGACGCCGCCGACGGTCGTGCCCTGGAACTTGGAGAACACGGGGGTGAAGTACGCCTCGCGGAAGTGCACCCCGGCCAGGCCGAGCGCGTTGGCCGCCTCGGCCCAGCGGCGGTCGACGCCCTCGGCGCCGAGGAGTTCGAAGGGGCGGGTGGTGCCGCGGCCCTCCGAGAGGTTGGTGCCCTCGAACAGGCAGGTGCCGGCGTAGACGAGCGCCGTGTCCGGGGTGGGCATGTTGGGGCTCGGCGGCGCCCACGGCAGCCCGGTCTCGTCATAGAACGCAGAGCGCCGCCAGCCCGCCATCGGGACGGTCTCCAGTTCCACGGGCCGGGCCAGGAACTCCGCGTTGAACAGCAGGGCCAGCTCGGCGACCGTCATCCCGTGCGCCTGCGCGATCGGCTCGCGCCCCACGAAGGACGCGAACTCCCTGTCGAGCACCGGGCCGCAGGCCGCCCGGCCCGTGACCGGGTTCGGGCGGTCCAGCACGACGAACCGCTTCCCCGCGAGCTCCGCGGCCTCCATGCAGTCGTACAGCGTCCAGATGTACGTGTAGAAACGCGCGCCCACGTCCTGGATGTCGAACACCACGGCGTCCACGTCCGCCGCGGTGAAGATGTCGGCGAGCGGCTGGCCCCGCTTCAGATAGGTGTCGTACACGGGCAGTCCGGTCGCCGGATCGTCATAGCGGCCCTCGGAGCCGCCCGCCTGCGCCGTGCCGCGGAAGCCGTGCTCCGGGCCGAAGACGGCGACGAGGTCCACCCGCTCGTCGGCATGCATCACATCCACGATGTGTCGGGCGTCGCGGGTGATCCCGGTCGGATTGGTGACCACGCCGACGCGGTAGCCGGCCAGGGGCGCATAGCCTTCGTCCGCGAGCCGTTCGAAGCCGGTGCGCAGCCGGTGGCCGGAGTGCGCCCGAGCCGTCCCCGGGCCGCCGGCCGTGACCGCGGCGAGCGCCCCGCCCGTCGCCAGCAGTCCTCGTCTGGACAGATCCATACGGTCCACCTCCGCTGCCGCCGTCATGCACGCTCTGTCATGGCCACGCACGCTAGCGTGAACAAGCCCCGGGCGGAACGATCCGGGCGGCGTGCTCGCGCACTCTTCCTCTTGGCATACCGACCGGTTAGTCTGTCGCTGGAAGCAGACGCGGGCGATGAGGAAGGACGGGCCGTGATGAGCAGGGTGCAGGGCGCCAGGGTCGTGGTCACGGGCGCGGGAGGCGGCATCGGCGCGGCGCTCGCCCGCAGGTTCGCGGCCGAAGGAGCGCATGTCGTGGTCAACGACCTCGACCCGGAGCGCGTCAAGGCCGTCGCCGACGAGACGGGCGCACTCGCCGTCCCCGGCGACGCCTCGCACATCGTCGAGGAGGCCCGCGAGGCCCTCGGCGGAACCGTCGACGTCTACTGCGCCAACGCGGGACTCTCCTCCGCGGGCGACGCCTTCGCCGGCGAAGACACCTGGGCGGCGGCCTGGGACGTCAACGTGATGGCGCATGTGCGCGCCGCCCGCACGCTGCTGCCCGACTGGCTGGAGCGCGGCGGCGGGCGCTTCGTCTCCACCGTCTCCGCGGCCGGGCTGCTCACCATGGTGGGCGCCGCCCCCTACAGCGTGTCAAAGCACGGCGCCTACGCCTTCGCGGAGTGGCTCTCCCTCACCTACCGCCACCGCGGGATCAAGGTGCACGCCATCTGCCCGCAGGGTGTGCGCACCGATATGCTCACCGCCGCCGGATCGGCCGGCGAGCTCGTTCTCGCGCCCACCGCGATCGAACCGGAGGACGTGGCCGACGCCCTGTTCGAAGGCATCGAGGCTGACCGCTTTCTGATTCTGCCCCACCCCGAGGTCGCCGGATACTACGAGAACCGTGCGACCGACCCGGACCGCTGGCTCACCGCGATGAACCAGATCCAGCAGAAGTGGGAAGAGACGCTGACGGATGGGAAGATTCCCGGGCGGGAACCAGGTTTCCGTCGGTAAGCACAGCGAACGGACACTCGACGAAAGGCAGGTAGCGGCAATGGCGACAGCCAGGACGACGGACGGGAGCGGCGCCCCGGTCCCGCAGAGGCTGCTGGCCACCGCCACCCGGCTCTTCGCCGAACAGGGCTACGACCGCACCTCAGTCCAGGAGATCGTCGAGGCCGCGGGCGTCACCAAGGGCGCGCTCTACCACTACTTCGGCTCCAAGGAGGACCTCCTCCACGAGGTCTACGCCCGTATGCTGCGCCTCCAGCAGGAGCGGCTGGACGCCTTCGCCGGCGCCGACGAGCCGGTGGAGGCGCGGCTGCGCGCGGCCGCGGCGGACGTCGTCGTCACCACCATCGCCAACCTCGACGACGCCGCGATCTTCTTCCGCTCCATGCACCATCTGAGCCCCGAGAAGCACAAGCAGGTGCGCGCGGAGCGCCGCCGCTACCACGAGCGGTTCCGGGCGCTGATCGAGGAGGGCCAGCAGAGCGGGGTGTTCTCTTCCGCCACACCGGCGGACCTGGTCGTCGACTACCACTTCGGCTCCGTCCACCACCTCTCCACCTGGTACCGTCCCGACGGTCCGCTGAGCGCCCGGCAGGTGGCGGACCATCTGGCGGACCTGCTGATGAGGGCGCTGCGCCCGTAGCGCCGGTCAGTCGGGAGTGCCGGTCAGTCGGGCCGGCGCAGTCCTGCGACCAGCAGCGCGACGAGTCGCCGCGCGTCGTAGCGGGCGTCGCTCTCGGCGCCGATGCAGAGGTTTCCGATGCCGCGCATGAGCTGGTAGGCGTCGAGGCCGGGGCGGATCTCGCCGGCGGCGGCCGCGGCGTCGAGGAGCCGGGTGCACACCGGCAGCAGGCGGTCGAGGAAGTAGGCGTGCAGCGTCTCGAAGCCGGCGTTGTCGTTCTGCAGCGCTGCCGCGAGTCCGTGCTTGGTGACCAGGAAGTCGACGAAGAGGTCGACCCACCGCCCGAGGGCGGCGTGAGGTGTCGGGCCGGCCGCCAGCAGCGCCGGTCCGGCCTCGGCGCAGGCGTCGACCTGATGGCGGTAGACGGCGATGACAAGGTCGGCCCGGGTGGGGAAGTGGCGGTAGATCGTCCCCATCCCGACGCCGGCCTTGGCCGCGATGTCGCGCACCGGCGCGTCCACGCCCGAGGCGACGAAGACCGCGGCGGCCGCGTCCAGCAGGGTCTGCTGGTTGCGCCGGGCGTCCTTGCGCTTTGATCCGGCGGAGCTCCCGGTGCTCCGGCCGCTGTCGTTCACCGCGACGTTCCTTCCATGAGCCGGCTGTGCGGAAGAGCGCCGGCATCGATACCGGAGCGAGGTTCCGATTCGCTCATGATGGCAGACCGGTGACCGGCGGCCAAGCGGCGTCGACGCGGCCGCGCATGACAGTCGCGGCGCCGGCCGCCGCCGTGCCGGGTCTCGACGGTCGGCGGCGCCCGGCGGTGCCCGCCGACGAAGGAACGTGTGCGCGGGGCGGCGCGCCAGGGGCGAAGTCCGCCGGGAGGGGGACTTCGGACCCGCCCTTCCGGATCAGGGGCTAGGGGCTAGGCGTACCGCTTCAGCTCCCGCCGTGCCAGCGACCTCTGGTGCACCTCGTCCGGCCCGTCCGCCAACCTCAGCGTCCTCGCCGCCGCCCACAGCTCCGCCAGCGGGAAGTCCTGGCTCACCCCGCCCGCGCCGTGCACCTGCACCGCCTTGTCGAGGATGTCCACCACGGCACGGGGTGTGGCGATCTTGATGGCCTGGATCTCGGTGTGCGCGCCCCGGTTGCCGACCGTGTCCATCAGCCAGGCCGTCTTCAGCACCAGCAGCCGGAGCTGCTCGATCGTCACGCGGGCGTCGGCGATCCAGTTCTGGACGACGCCCTGCCGGGCGAGCTGCTTGCCGAAGGCCGTACGGGACACCGCCCTGCGGCACATCAGTTCAACGGCCCGCTCGGCCATGCCGATCAGCCGCATGCAGTGGTGGATGCGGCCCGGTCCCAGCCGGGCCTGGGCGATGGCGAAGCCGCCGCCCTCCTCGCCGACGAGGAAGGACGCCGGCACCCGCGCCCCGTCGAAGACGACCTCGGCGTGACCCCCGTGGGAGTGGTCCTCGTACCCGTACACCTGCATGGCCCGGCGGACCTCGACGCCCGGCGTGTCCCGCGGGATCAGGACCATCGACTGCTGACGCCGGATGTCGGCGCCGTCCGGGTCGGTCTTGCCCATCACGATGAAGACCCGGCAGTCGGGGTTCATCGCCCCGGAGATGTACCACTTGCGGCCGGTGACGACGTACTCGTCGCCGTCGCGCTCGATCCGCGTCTCGATGTTCACGGCGTCCGAGGAGGCCACCTCCGGCTCCGTCATCGCGAACGCCGAGCGGATGTCACCGGCCAGCAACGGCTCCAGCCACCGCTTCTTCTGCTCCTCGCTGCCGAACTGCGCGAGCAGCTCCATGTTCCCCGTGTCCGGTGCCGCGCAGTTCAGCGCGGCGGGCGCCAGATGCGGGCTGCGGCCGGTGATTTCGGCGAGCGGCGCGTACTGGAGGTTGGTCAGCCCCGCCCCGTACTCCGCGTCGGGGAGGAACAGGTTCCACAGCCCCTGCCTGCGGGCCTCGGCCTTCAGCTGCGCCATGACGGCCGGGGTGTCCCAGGGCGACGCGAGCGCGGCGCGCTGCTCCCGCTCGACCTCCTCGGCCGGGTGGACGTGCTCGTCCATGAAGGCGAGCAGCCTGCCGCGCAGGTCCTCGGTACGTGCGTCGAATGCGAAGTCCATGAGGTCGTCTCAGCCTTCCTGGAGGGTGGTCAGTCCGTGTTCGATGAAGACGGGGACGAGTTCGCCGATCCTGTCGAAGCCCGCCCCGACGGTCTGGCCGAGGGTGTAGCGATAGTGGATGCCCTCGAGGATCACGGCGAGCTTGAACCAGGCGAAGGCCGTGTACCACGCCACCGCGGAGGTGTCGCGGCCGGAACGCGTGGCGTACCGCTCGATCAGCTCGGCGGGCGAGGGGTGCCCCGGGGCTTCCGCGGTCGTGCTCACGGGTGAGGAGGCCAGTTCCAGCGGCGTGCTGTACATCGCCAGCAGCCCGAGATCGGTGAGCGGGTCCCCGAGCGTCGACATCTCCCAGTCCAGCACCGCGGTGATCCGGTCGTCCTCGTCGATGAGGACGTTGTCGAGCCGGTAGTCGCCGTGGATCACGGTGGGCGCGGGGGAGCGGGGGAGGGTCCGGCCGAGCGCCGCGTGCAGCTCGTCGATGCCCGGCAGCTCCCGGTTGCGGGAGGCGTCGAGCTGCTTGCCCCAGCGGCGCAGCTGTCGGTCGAGGAAGCCGTCGGGCCGGCCGAAGTCGCCCAGGCCGACGGCCTCGGGATCGACCGCATGCAGCTCCACCAGGGTGTCGACCAGCCGGAACACCGCGTCCCTGGTGCGATCCGGGCCCAGCGGGGCCAGCTGCTGCGCGGTGCGGTAGGGCGTGCCGGCCACGAACTCCATGACGTAGAACGGCGCGCCGAGCACGGATGTGTCCTCGCAGAGCAGCACCGGCGCGGGCACCGGCACGGGCGTTTGGTGCAGCGCGCTGATCACCCGGTGCTCGCGCTTCATGTCGTGGGCGGTGGCGAGCACATGCCCGAGCGGGGGCCGCCGGACCACCCACCGGCTCGTCCCGTCCGTAACGGCGTAGGTGAGGTTGGACCGGCCCCCCTGCACCAGCTGCGCGGTGAGCGGCCCTCCCACCAGTCCGGGCCGCTCACGGTCCAGCACCTGCCGGAGCTCCTCGGGGTCGAGGCCGGGGTGATGGGGCGCGGAGCTCATACGCGTACCTCCGATGCGGTGCGGGTGGACGGCCGACAGATCCCGACCATGATGACCGACCAGTCGGTATGTCGTCCAGAGGGGTCCCGCAGAGGAAGACGGACCGCTCCTGCGGCGCGGGTGAGAGCGATCTCGCCGCCGGCCCGGCCGGGCTACGCGTGGCAGGCCACCGGCGCTCCGCCGTTCATCGTCGTCATGTCCCCGAACGCCGCCGCCAGATCCAGCGGGGACCCCTCCGGCGCGCCCTCGAGCTCCGCGTACGCCCGGTGCAGATTCGCCACCAGGCGCTCGCTCTCCTGCAGCGCGGCGAAGGCCCCGAGGTCTGCGGCGCGGGCCGTCTGAAGCGGGCTGAGCCCCTTTGCCCGGCCCTGCTCGGCCAGACCGGCCACGAACCGCAGATAGCGTTCGGTCGCGTCGTAGGCGGACGGGTCCGTCACCGGGCCGTGGCCCGGGACCACGATGTCCGCGTCCAGCGAGCGCAGCACGTCCAGCGCGCGCAGCGACCCGCTCAGCGAGCCTGCCGGCACGAAGGGGGTGCCGCCCTGGAAGACCAGGTCGCCGGTGAAGACGATCCGCTGGCGGGGCAGGTGCACCAGGGTGTCGCCGCGGGTGTGCGCAGGCCCGCCGGGGTGGATGAGATGCACTTCGACGTCGCCTGCGTGCAGGATCAGGCGATCGCGGTAGGTCACGGACGGAACGGTGATGCGGATGTCGCCGAAGTCGTTCTGCGGCCAGAACAGATGCAGCTGACGGCCCGCCGCCAGCGCCTCGCTCCGGCAGGCCTCATGGCCGACGACGACCGCGGCGTCCGTGAAGACGCCGTTGCCGTACGTATGGTCGCCGTGGTGGTGAGTGTTGATCACGGTGCGCGGCAGCGGCACGCCGCTCGCCAGCACCGCCTCGCGCAGCGCCCGCGCCCTCCGCTCGGTGGCGGCGGTGTCCACGAGCACGGTCGTCTCCCCGTCGCTGACGAACCCCGCGTTGTTCAGGCACCAGCCGCCGTCGGGCTGGACATAGGCGAAGACCTGCGCGTCCTGCCGGGCGTCGGGCGTGAGCCGGACGGTGTACGGGTCTGCGGCGGGCATGGCGGTCCCCCGGGGTGTCGTCAGTGAACTGGCCGGTCAAGACTGCCAGTCGGCGCAACCCCGAGGGAAGGCGGGCTTCCGGCGGGCGGGCAGCCCGGTGCCGGCCCGTTCGCGCCCGCGTCGGTCCGTCCGCCCCCGCGTCGGCGGTGCTGTGGGGCAGCCGGGGCGTCAGTGGTCGTCCCAGTGTCCGTGGTGTGCGGCGTGCCGGTGCCCGTCGTGGACGTAGTCCACATGATCGCCGTGCACCACGGCCGGATGGCCGCACCCGTCGCCGTGCTCATGGGCGTGCCCGCTGTGCTCGACGTGCTCGCCGGGCTCGCACTCGTCCCAGTGCCCGGCGTGCGCCCGGTGGAGATGCCCGTCGTGGGCGTAGTCGACATGGTCGCCGTGCGGGACCTCGGGGTGGCCGCATCTGGGGCCGTGGGCGTGCTCATGGGCGTCGTGTTCATGGTGCAGAACGGTCATAGCCCTCACCTTGCTGAGAATGGTGATGTTCTGTGTCAATCAAGGCTAGTCGCCCTGCGTTGTGTCGGCCGGACGAAGGCCCGCCCCGGTGAACCCCCTGCCCGCGCGCGCCCCGCCGCCATGCCCCCGGCCGGTGCGGCGACCCGCCTGCGCCGCAGGACGGGCCGTGCTGTCTCGTCGGTGCCGGCCGGCTGAGTCTGGGTCGGCCCTCCCGGATGCGCCGCCCCGCCGCCATGCCCCCGGCCGGTGCGGCGACCCGCCTGCGCCGCAGGGCGAGCTGTGGCGTCTGGTCGGTGCCGGCCGGCTGAGTCTGGGTCGGCCCTCCCGGATGCGCCGCCCCGCCGCTTGACCTCGGTCGGCAACCGCCATGTGCGCCGACCTCGGGCCGGCTGCCATGGAGGCCGGCCGCGGAACCCTGGCGCGGCAGGGCACGAATGGGGCGCCGGTCACCTCGCCGACGGCCGTGCCCGCGTGTTCGCGCGGCGGCAGCGGCACAGGGGCGCGATCAGCCGATCACGGCCATCAGGCATCCGGCCAGGGCCAGCCCCAACACGCATCCCGTCGCGGCGAGCGCCGCCCGGTGCGAGAGGGCGGCTGGGCGCGGTGGGGCCGTCGACCGCATCCGGCGGTGGGCCACCGCGAGGAAGCAGAGCCACACCGCTGCCGTCACGGCGGCCGCCGCACCGCCGACGGCCGCAGGGTCCGACCGGAGCGCGCCCCTGCCCGCAAGTACGGCGACGACCGTGCAGGTCAGCGTGGTGCGCCGCCAGGCCAGCCGGGTCCTTTCCGGCTGTAGCCCGGGGTCGCGCGCGGGTGCCGGGCCGTCGCCCGGCCCCCGTCCGCTCACCCCGCGCCCTCCCACGCCACCACCGCGGCCATCGTCAGCGACACCACCCCGACGGCCAGGGCCAGCAGCACGGGAAAGCGCGACACCGGCAGGTCCTCGCCGCGGCGCATCGCGCGCTCACAGCGCACCCAGTGATTGACAGCCCGCACCGCGCAGAGCACGCCCGCGCCGATCAGGGCGAGCGCCAGACCCACCCGTACGCCCCAGCGCAGGTCCGGCAGGAACTGGTCGACCGCGAAGCCGCCGCCGACCAGCGCCAGCGCCGTCCGCAGCCAGGCCAGAAAGGTGCGCTCGTTGGCGAGTGAGAAGCGGTAGTCGGGGGTGTCGCCCTCCTCGCTGATGCGCCGGGGCGCGAACCACAGCCGCAGGCCCTGTAGGAAGTCACTCACGCTCGCACCCTACGCACCTTACGCACGCTCCGCCGTCCCGCCCCTGCCGCGGGTCCCGCCCCCGCCGCTCCCGCCCGCACCACCCGCGGATCCGCCGGACCGGAACGCCTTGAGCCGCTCGTACGCCGCCAGCCCGTCCGGCACCCACGTCCACTCGCCGATCCGCCGTTCCAGCTCCTCCTCCGGAAGAAAGGCGTGCCAGGCGACCTCCTCCGCCTGGGGCCGCACGGGCAACTCGCAGCGCACCTCGTACACATACGACCACCAGCTCTGCCGAGGGCTGCCCCCTCCCTCGTACAGGAACTTGAACAGCGGCTCCGGAGCGGGCAGCCCCGAGACCCCCAGCTCCTCCTCCGCCTCGCGCAGCGCCGCCTCGCCGTAGCTCTCGCCCGCACCCACGACGCCGCCGACGAACATGTCGTACAAGGAGGGGAACACCAGCTTCCCCGGTGTGCGGCGATGCACGAAGACGCGTCCCTGCGCGTCCTTCGCCTGGATGAACACACAGCGGTGGCGCAGCCCCCGGGCATACGCCTCCCCGCGCGGGGCCTGCCCCACCACCCGGTCGGCGGCGTCGACGACGTCCAGGATCTCGTCAGCAGAACTCATGCGGACAGCATGCCCCGTCACACCTGTTGACTCGTTACTGGCGCGTACGGAAGATCGGACCACTTGCCCGGGCCCGCGGGCGACGACGAGCCGACGAGGGTGGAGCCATGGCGTACGACGCTGATGTGATCGTGATCGGGGCGGGGCTCGCCGGGCTGGCCGCCACGGCGGAGCTCGTCGACGCCGGACGCACCGTCATCCTGCTGGACCAGGAGCCCGAGCAGTCCCTCGGCGGACAGGCCCACTGGTCCTTCGGCGGGCTCTTCCTCGTCGACTCGCCCGAGCAGCGCAGGATGCGCGTCCGCGACAGCCAGGCTCTCGCCCTCCAGGACTGGCTCGGCACGGCCGGCTTTGACCGCGACGAGGACCACTGGCCCCGGCAGTGGGCGGAGGCATACGTCGACTTCGCCTCCGGGGAGAAACGGGCCTGGCTGCGCGCTCAGGGCGTGCGCTTCTTCCCCGTCGTCGGCTGGGCTGAGCGCGGCGGCTACGGCGCGCGAGGCCACGGCAACTCCGTGCCCCGCTTCCACATCACCTGGGGCACGGGCCCGGGCCTCGTCGCCCCCTTCGAGCGCAGGGTCCGCGAGGGCGCCGCCCGCGGTCGGGTCACTCTGCGCTTCCGGCACCGCGTCACCGGCCTCGGCGGCAGCGGGGGCGTGCTGGACACCGTCAGCGGCGAGGTCCTGGAGGAGTCGTCCGCGCCGCGCGGCGCCGCCAGCAGCCGGGAGGTGGCGGGCGCCTTCGAATACCGCGCCCAAGCGGTGATCATCTGCTCGGGCGGCATCGGCGGCAACCACGACCTCGTCCGCGCCCAGTGGCCCGAGCGGCTCGGCACCCCGCCCAAGAGAATGCTCTCCGGCGTCCCCGCCCATGTCGACGGGCTGATGCTGGGCATAGCCGAGCGCGCCGGCGCCAGCCACATCAACCGCGACCGCATGTGGCACTACACCGAGGGCATCGAGAACTGGAACCCGATCTGGGCCCGCCACGGCATCCGCATACTGCCCGGCCCCTCCTCCCTCTGGCTCGACGCCCGCGGCCGCCGACTGCCCGTGCCGCTCTTCCCCGGCTTCGACACCCTCGGCACGCTCGAACACATCATGCGGTCCGGCCATGACCACACCTGGTTCGTCCTCGACCAGAAGATCATCGGCAAGGAGTTCGCCCTCTCCGGCTCCGAGCAGAACCCCGATCTGACGGGGAAGTCGGTGCGCGGCGTCATCGGCCGCGCCCGCGCCGAAGTGCCCGGCCCGGTCAGGGCGTTCATGGACCAGGGTGTCGACTTCGTCGTGGCGCACGACCTGCCCGCCCTGGCGCGCGGCATGAACTCCCTGACCAAGGAGCGGCTCATCGACGAGGACGACCTGAGGCGCGAGATCGTCGCCCGGGACCGGGAGATCGCGAACCCGTTCACCAAAGACCTCCAGGTGACCGCCGTCCGCGGCGCCCGCCACTACCTCGGCGACCGGCTGATCCGCACCGCGGCCCCGCACCGCATCCTGGACCCCAAGGCCGGACCGCTCATCGCCGTACGGCTGAACATCCTCACCCGCAAGTCCCTCGGCGGCCTGGAGACCGATCTGTCCTCGCGGCTCCTCGACGGCGGCGGCGAGGTGCTGCCGGGACTGTATGCGGCGGGCGAGGCGGCCGGCTTTGGCGGCGGCGGCGTCCACGGCTACCGGTCCCTGGAAGGCACCTTCCTGGGCGGCTGCCTCTTCTCCGGCCGTACGGCGGGCCGCGCCGCCGCGAAGGCGGTTGCATGACGCCGCCCGGCCGTGACGAGGTATGACGGAAGTCTGACGTCTTCCGTCCCTCCCTGGCCTACACGGCCCGAGGGTGTTCGAATCGAGGCGTGAGCAGACACCACCCCGACGCCGCGGGCGCGCCCATGGGACGCCGCATCGTGCTGTCGATGCTCGGCCTGGGCGCGGCCGGAGTCGTCGCAGCGCCGCAGCTCCAGCGCGGCCTTGAGGCCTTCCTGGGCGCGGCGGCCGACAAGGACCCCACCGGACTGACCGAACTCCTCCCCAACGGCGGAGGGTTCCGCTACTACTCCGTCGTCTCCTCGGTGCCCCGCAAGGACGAGTCGAGCTACCGGCTGACCGTCGACGGACTGGTCGACCGCCCGGCGACGTACACCCTCGACCAGCTGCGCGCGCTGCCGCAGACCCGGACCGTACGGGACGTCCAGTGCGTCACCGGCTGGCGCGTGCCGCAGACGCCGTTCTCCGGGGTGAAGCTGTCGGCGCTGCTGGACGCGGCGGGCGTACGGCCCGAGGGCAAGGCGATCCGCTTCACCTGCTTCGACGGCGTCTACAACGAAAGCCTCACCCTGTCGCAGGCCCGCCGGGACGACGTCCTGGTGGCGCTCCGGATGCAGGACAAGCCGGTCAGCCACTCCCACGGCGGCCCCGTCCGGCTCTATGTGGCGCCGATGTACTTCTACAAGTCGGCGAAATGGCTCTCCGGGATCACCGTCACATCCGACGTCCGGCCCGGCTACTGGGAGGAGCGAGGCTATGACGTCGACGCCTGGGTCGGCCGTTCCAACGGCCGCACCGACGCCCCCACCGTCTGAACGGCCGGAAAACGAAGGGAAGCTACGGCGGTTCAGCCGGGCGGAGCGCTGGGTGCACCGCACCACGGCCGCGCTGATGCTGCTGTGCATCGCCACCGCGGCCGCCCTGTATGTGCCGCAGCTCGCCGAACTCGTCGGCCGCCGCCCCCTGGTGGTCACCCTCCACCAGTGGTCGGGCCTGCTGACGCCCGCGCCGTTCCTGCTGGGACTCGCCTCACCCGCCTTCCGCGCCGATCTGCGCCGGCTCAACCGCTTCGGGGCGCATGACCGGACCTGGCTGCGCGCAGCACGGCGGCGCGACCGCAGCCCGGAGTCCCGGCCCGCGGGGAAGTTCAACGCCGGACAGAAGGTCTATGCGAGCTGGATCGCCGGCGCGGTGCTGGTGATGCTCGCCACCGGGCTGATGATGTGGTTCACCTCGCTCACGCCGCTGGTGTGGCGCACGAGCGCGACCTTCGTCCACGACTGGCTCGCGCTCGCCGTGGGCATCGTCGTCGCCGGCCATGTCGCCAAGGCCCTCGCGGACCCCGAAGCGCGCCGGGGGATGCGGACGGGGTGGGTCGAGCGCGGGTGGGCGCGCAGGGAGCACGCGCTGTGGACGGCGGACGAGACGGACGACGCCTGAGGACGGACGGGGGAAACACCTCAGCGTGCGAGCGCCCGCACCGCCCGCACCACGACCTCCTCCGGCGTCCCCGACACCTCAACCGCCACGCCTGCCTCATCGCCCTCCAGCGGCTCCAACGCCGCGAACTGCGAATCCAGCAGCGCCACCGTCATGAAGTGCCCCCGGCGCGCCGCCGTCCGCGCCTCGACGAGCGCACGCTCCCCGCCACGCCCATCACGGCCACCACGTCGCCGTTTGAGCCCACTGCCATGGATACGACCGTACGGGATGCCGCCAGAAGGCCGAAAATCCCCTCCCGGCCCCAACGGACGGCCGACAATCGACGGGATCCGTCGGCCGTTGAGGAAGGGCAGGTTCTGCGATGCCGCAGCAGGTGCAAGGCGTGGTCGCCCCGGGCAGGGACGAGCCGGTGCGAGTCGAGACGATCACCGTGCCGGACCCGGGGCCGGGAGAGGCCGTGGTCCGGGTGCAGGCCTGCGGTGTCTGCCACACCGATCTGCACTACAAACAGGGCGGCATCAACGACGACTTCCCTTTCCTCCTCGGCCATGAGGCCGCGGGCGTGGTGGAGTCCGTCGGCGACGGGGTGACGGATGTGGTGCCCGGCGACTTCGTGGTCCTCAACTGGCGTGCCGTGTGCGGGCGCTGCCGCGCCTGTCTGCGCGGACGCCCCTGGTACTGCTTCGACACCCACAACGCCCGGCAGAAGATGACTCTCGGCGACGGCACGGAGCTCTCACCGGCGCTCGGCATCGGCGCGTTCGCCGAGAAGACCCTCGTCGCCGCGGGCCAGTGCACCAAGGTGGACCCGGCCGTCGCGCCCTCCGTGGCCGGACTGCTCGGCTGCGGCGTCATGGCGGGCATCGGCGCCGCCGTCAACACCGGCCAGGTCGGCCGCGGCGACACCGTGGCCGTCATCGGCTGCGGCGGCGTCGGGGACGCGGCGATCGTCGGCGCGCGGCTGGCGGGCGCGGCGAAGGTGATCGCCGTGGACGTCGACGCCCGCAAACTGGACATCGCACGGACGATGGGCGCCACTCACACCGTGGACTCCCGCACCGCGGATCCCGTCGAGGCCATCCGCGAAATCACCGGCGGCTTCGGCGCGGACGTCGTCATCGAGGCCGTCGGCCGCCCGGAGACGTACAAACAGGCCTTCTACGCCCGCGATCTGGCGGGCACCGTCGTCCTGGTCGGCGTCCCCACGCCCGACATGACGCTGGAACTGCCCCTGCTGGACGTGTTCGGCCGCGGCGGAGCGCTCAAGTCGTCCTGGTACGGCGACTGTCTGCCCTCCCGTGACTTCCCCATGCTGATCGATCTCCATCAGCAGGGCCGTATCGATCTCGCCGCCTTCGTCACCGAGACCATCTCACTGGGCGAGGTGGAGAAGGCGTTCGCCCGGATGCACGAGGGAGACGTGCTGCGCTCGGTGGTGGTCCTCTGATGGCAATCCGCATCGACCGGCTCGTCACCGCGGGCGTCTTCACCCTCGACGGCGGCCGCAGGCGCACGGATACGCGCACGGATACGCGCACGGGCAGGGCCGGGCCCCGTCCGAGGCATTCCCGGTCGCCAAGCCCGAAGTGGTAGAACGGGAAACATGAAGCAAAGCCGCACCAAGGGGCTTTTCGGGCGAATACGCTCGATCCCCGGTGTGCGCACCGTCGCCGGTCAGGTGTTCGTGCTGCAGATCGCGATCGTGCTGCTCCTCGTGGTCGCGGCCGTCGTCGCCCTGCTGCTGCAGTCCCGGAACGACGTCAACATGGCGGCCCGCGACCGCTCCGTGGCCGTAGCCGAGACGTTCGCGCAGTCGCCGGGCATCCAGACCGCCCTGAAGAGCCCCGACCCGACCCAGGTGCTCCAGCCGATCGCCGACAACGTGGTCAGGACCGCCAACGTCGACTTCCTCGTGGTGACGGACACGAACGCGATCCGCTACACCCACCCCATCCCGGACCGCATCGGCAAGCAGTTCGTGGGCAACATCCAGCCCGCCCTGGATGGCGAAGTGGTCGTCGAGTGGATCACCGGCACCATCGGCCCCCTGGTCCAGGCCATTGTTCCGGTCACCGAGGACGACGGCACCGTCATCGGGACCGTGACGTCCGGGGTCACCGTCGAGAACGTCACCGGCAGGGCGAACGAGCAGCTGCCCGTGGTGGTCGGCGCCGGCGGAGCCGCCCTCGTCCTCGCCACCGGCGGCGCGGCCCTGATCAGCACCCGGCTGCGCCGGCAGACGCACGGCCTCGGCCCGACCGAGATGACGCGGATGTACGACCACCACGACGCCGTGCTGCACGCCGTCCGGGAGGGCGTGATCATCGTCGACGGCGAACGGCGCCTGGTTCTCGTCAACGACGAGGCGCGCCGCCTGCTCGGTCTGCCCCCCGGCGCCGAGGGCCGGCGGGTCGCAGAGTACGACCTGAGCCCGCCCATCGCCGAGTTGCTGGAGTCGGGACGGTCGGTGACCGACGAGGTGTATCCGGCCGGTGACCTGCTGCTGGCCGTCAACCAGCGGGCGACCGGCGAGAGCGGCGGTCCGCCCGGCAGCGTCGCGACCCTGCGTGACACCACCGAACTGCGTGAGCTGTCGGGACGCGCGGACGTGGCCCACGCCAGGCTCCGGTTGCTCTACCAGGCCGGACTGAAGATCGGCAGCACCCTGGACGTGGTGCAGACCGCGGGGGAGCTGACGGATTTCGCCGTCCCCCGGTTCGCGGACTTCGCGACCGTGGATCTGCTGGAGCGGATACTCACGGGCGACGAGCCGATCGCGACGGGGCGGAACTCCTACCCGATGCGGCGCGTCGCCCTCTCCGGAGTCCGCAGTGATCCTCCGATCTACCCGGAAGGATCCTTGATCAACTTTGTTTCCGCGACGCCCCAGGCCACCGGCTTCCACAGGGGCCGGGCGATCCTGGAAGCGGACTTGGGCGCCTATGCGGGCTGGCAGGAGCAGGACCCCGTCCGGGCGCGCAGGATGGTGCACTACGGGCTGCACTCGATGATCAGTGTTCCGCTGCGGGCGAGGGGCGACGTCCTGGGCGTGGTCACGTTCTGGCGCTCTCGGACACCCCAGCCGTTCGACCAGGACGACGTGTCGGTCGCCGAGGAGCTCGTCGCCCGCGCGGCTCTGGCCGTCGACAACGCCCGGCGCTACACCCGGGAACACACGATGGCGGTCACGCTCCAGCGCAGCCTGCTGCCCAGCGTGCTGCCCCAGCAGCGGGCGCTCGACGTGGCGCACCGCTATATGCCGGCCCATGCGGCAGTCGGCGGCGTCGGCGGCGACTGGTTCGACGTCATCCCGCTGTCCGGAGCGCGCGTGGCCATGGTCGTCGGCGACGTCGTCGGCCATGGCCTGCACGCGGCGGCGACGATGGGCCGCCTGCGCACGGCCGTGCACAACTTCGCCGCTCTGGATCTGTCGCCCGACGAGCTGCTGTGGAACCTGGACGAGCTGGTGACCCGCATCGACCAGGACGAGGCCGGCGGCGCGCGGGCGGCGATGACGGGCGCCACCTGCCTGTACATGATCTACGACCCGGTCTCCCGGCGGTGCACCATGGCGCGGGCCGGGCATCTCGAACCGGCGTTGGTGAGCCCCGACGGCGGCGTGGAGTTCCCCGAACTGCCCGGAGGCCCGCCCCTCGGCCTCGGCGGAATGCCCTTCGAGACGACGGAGCTGGAGCTGCCGGAAGGCAGTCGGCTGGTCCTCTTCACCGACGGCCTGATCGAGAGCCGTGAGCGTGACATCGACACGGGACTGGAGCTGCTGCGCCGGGCTCTGGCGACCGCGCCGCCGACACCCGAGGGAACCTGCGGTGCGGTCCTCGACGCCCTGCTGCCCGACCAGCCAACCGACGATGTGGCGCTGCTCGTCGCCCGCACCATGGTGCTGGCCGAGGACCAGGTCGCCGACTGGGACGTGGCATCCGACCCCTCCGCCGTCCGCACGATGCGGGAGGCGGTGACGGAGAAGCTGGCCGCCTGGGGGCTGGACGAGCTGGCGTTCACCACCGAACTGGTCCTCAGCGAGTTGATCACCAATGCGATCCGGTACACCTCCGGTCCCATCAGGGTGCGGCTCATCCGGGACCGTACGCTGATCTGCGAGGTGTGGGACTCCAGCAGCACCTCGCCGCATCTGCGGCACGCGGCGACCATGGACGAGGGCGGCCGTGGGCTGTTCCTGGTCGCGCAGTTCGCCGACCGCTGGGGCACGCGCTACACGGCCGACGGCAAGATCATTTGGGCTGAACAGCCACTGCCCGAGGAGTGAGGGCGACGGGCGTGCCGACAGCGGCCACGGCGCACCGGCAGACACCTCCCGCGGGCGGGGCGCACTCCGCTTGCGGGACCGCGCCCGAGGTCACAGGGGGAGCCTCGACAGCTCACGGCGGCTCTCGAAGCGGCACGGCTCGCCCGTGACCGGGTCCGTGAACTCCAGGACCTTCGCCAGCAGTTGCAGGGGACGCGCATAGTCGTCCGGGGCCTCGTCCCGTACCACCGGATACAGCGGGTCGTGCAGGATGGGCAGCCCGAGGCCGTTCATATGGACCCGCAGCTGATGCGTACGGCCCGTCGCCGGGGACAGCCGGTACCTGCCCAGCCCGCCCCGCTGCTCCGCCAGCTCGATCCGGCTCTCGCTGTTCGGTTCACCGCCCGGCACCTCACGGGCGGCGAGCACGCCCCGTTCCTTGACGATCCGGCTGCGCACCGTCCGGGGCAGCGCCACACCGGGGTCGTACGGCGCGATCGCCTCGTACTCCTTGCGCACCCGCCGGTCCCGGAACATCGTCTGGTACGCGCCGCGGTCCTCGGGGCGTACGACGAACAGCACCAGTCCGGCGGTGAGCCGGTCCAGCCGGTGCGCCGGCTGGAGGGCGGGAATCCCGAGCTCCGCGCGGAGCCGGGCAAGCGCCGTCTCGGTGACATGTCCGCCTCGCGGCGTGGTGGCGAGGAAGTGCGGCTTGTCGGCCACGACGAGCCGCTCGCCCCGGTACACGACCCCCACCTCGAACGGCACCCGCTCCTCCGGGGCGAAGTCCCGGTGGAACCACAGGTGCAACCCCTCGGCATACGGCTCGTCGGCCGGGACGCCACGCCCCTCCTCGCCGACGATCCGCCCGTCGCGGAACAGCGCGGCCACACCGTCGGCGCCGATCGCGCGGCCGTAGCGTGCGGCGAGGTACGCACCCACGGTGCCCCAGCCGCCCGCCGGATCCGCGGGCAGCCGGATGTGCACAGGATCGATCCCGTCACGCTGTGCGAGCGGCGACGGCCGGGCGGCGCGTCTGCCGGGTCTGCGTCTCACGTCGAGACTGTACGTGAGGCGTGAGGCACGGGCGGGGCCGATGGCGGGAATGCCCTGACAGCGTCCGGCAGAGTCCCGGAAAACGCCGAGAACCCCGGCGGAGCCGAGGTTCTCACTGGTGTCCGAGGGGGGACTTGAACCCCCACGCCCGATAAAGGGCACTAGCACCTCAAGCTAGCGCGTCTGCCATTCCGCCACCCGGACAAGGTGTCTGTCGCGCGGCCCTGGGCCGTTCCGACGTGGAAAACCATAGCAAACAATCGAGGGTGCTCGATCACGGCCGGTTCCCTTGGGGTCCGCCCCGGGACAGGAGGAGGATGAGGGGGACCACCGGGGGCCACACAGCGACAGCGGGAGGAATCGGCGTGAGCGAGTCGACCAGTGCGGACAAGGCCGCGCCCGTCTCGGGGCCTGCCTCAGGGCCCGT
Source organism: Streptomyces chengmaiensis (assembly GCF_029846775.1). Taxonomy (NCBI): domain Bacteria; kingdom Bacillati; phylum Actinomycetota; class Actinomycetes; order Kitasatosporales; family Streptomycetaceae; genus Streptomyces; species Streptomyces chengmaiensis. Next base: position 21,748 of record NZ_JARWBG010000027.1, on the reverse strand, counting down.
CCAGGGGCATGTCTCCGGCGAGGACGAGGTCGTCGACCTGTGCCGGGAACTGATCCGGATCGACACCAGCAACTACGGCGACCACTCGGGGCCGGGGGAGCGGGCGGCGGCGGAGTACGTCGCCGCGAAACTCGCCGAGGTCGGCCTCGAACCGCAGATCGTCGAGTCCCACCGGGGCCGGGCCTCCACCGTGGCCCGTATCGAGGGCGAGGACCCGTCCCGGCCCGCCCTGCTGATCCACGGCCATACGGACGTGGTGCCGGCCGACGCCGACGACTGGACCCACCACCCCTTCTCGGGCGAGATCGCCGACGGCTGCGTCTGGGGCCGGGGCGCGGTCGACATGAAGGACATGGACGCGATGACCCTCGCGGTCGTGCGGGACCGGCTGCGCAGCGGCCGTAAGCCCCCGCGCGACGTGGTGCTCGCCTTCCTCGCCGACGAGGAGGCCGGCGGCACGTACGGGGCCCGGTATCTCGTGGACCGGCACCCCGGCCTCTTCGAGGGCGTCACCGAGGCCATCGGCGAGGTCGGCGGCTTCTCCTTCACGGTGAACGAGAAGCTGCGGCTCTATCTCGTCGAGACCGCGCAGAAGGGCATGCACTGGATGCGCCTGACCGTGGACGGCACCGCCGGGCACGGCTCCATGACCAACGACGACAACGCCATCACCGAGCTGTGCGAGGCGGTCGGACGCCTGGGCCGGCACCAGTGGCCCGTCAGGGTCACCAAGACCGTGCGGTCCTTCCTGGACGAGTTGTCGGACGCCCTGGGCACCCCGCTGGACCCGGAGGACATGGACGCGACGCTCGCCAAGCTCGGCGGCATCGCCAAGATGGTCGGCGCCACCCTGCGCAACTCCGCCGCGCCGACCATGCTCGGCGCCGGATACAAGGTCAATGTCATCCCCGGCCAGGCTGCCGCCCATGTCGACGGGCGCTTCCTGCCCGGCTACGAGGAGGAGTTCCTGGCCGACCTCGACCGGCTGCTGGGTCCGCGGGTGCGGCGCGAGGACGTGCACGCCGACAAGGCGCTGGAGACCAGCTTCGACGGATCACTCGTGGACGCGATGCAGACGGCGCTGCGCGCCGAGGACCCGATCGCCCGCGCCGTGCCGTACATGCTCTCCGGCGGCACGGACGCCAAGTCCTTCGACGACCTTGGCATCCGCTGCTTCGGATTCGCGCCGCTGCGGCTGCCCCCCGAGCTGGACTTCGCAGGCATGTTCCACGGGGTCGACGAGCGGGTGCCCGTCGACGGTCTGAAGTTCGGCGTACGGGTGCTCGACCGCTTCCTCGACGCCTGCTGAAAGCCCGGTTCGACCGGGTACGGCCGAAGGACATCGTCCGCTGAAACGAAACTTCCATAATCGTGATCATGTGCGCTCCTTGCTGGAAAGAGTGAATGTGCGCCCGGGGGCGTGGCCCCGCACATTCACTCCTCGTTACAGGCAGTGCGGTCCGCGGCTGGGACCGCACTGCCAACAAGGAGGAATAATGATCAAGAAGGTCGTCGCCGCTGCGGCTGCCACCGGTGGTCTGGTGCTCGCGGGTGCGGGCGTGGCCATGGCCGACGCCGGCGCCCAGGGTGCCGCCGTGGGTTCCCCCGGCGTGCTCTCGGGCAACGTCGTCCAGGTGCCCGCCCACCTGCCGGTGAACGTGTGCGGCAACACGATCGACGTGGTCGGACTGCTGAACCCCGCCTTCGGCAACACCTGCGTCAACGAGTGACGTGCTGACCCGGCCCGTCAGGGGCCGGGGCCAGAAGTCTTACCGGGCGGCCCGGGATGCGCGCCATGCGCTCCGGGGCCGTCTGGCTTTCCATCCGGGTCAGGCTGGACCCGGACCAGTGCTGAAACGGAAGGCAGAGATCAACCAATGCGACAGGTCACTCGCAAGGGTTTGATGACCATGGCGGCCGCGGGCGGAATCGTCGCCCTCGGCGGCGGATACGCACAGGCCGAGGCCGGAGCGATCGGCGGCGCGTCGGACTCCCCGGGGATCCTCTCCGGCAACAACGTCCAGGCGCCCGTCCACATGCCGGTGAGCGTGTGCGGCAACACCGTCAACGCGGTGGCGCTGCTGAACCCCGCCATGGGCAACGCCTGCGCCAACGGCTCGTCCTCGTCCGGGAGCGGCGGGGGCGGCGGGGCGCAGGCGACCGGGAGCGCCGCCGACTCGCCGGGCGTCGCGTCCGGCAACAACGTCCAGGCGCCCGTCCATGTGCCGGTGAGCGTGTGCGGCAACACCGTCAACGCGGTGGCGCTGCTGAACCCCGCCATGGGCAACGCCTGCGCCAACGGCTCGTCCTCGTCCGGGAGCGGCGGGGGCGGCGGGGCGCAGGCGACCGGGAGCGCCGCCGACTCGCCGGGCGTCGCGTCCGGCAACAACGTCCAGGCGCCCGTCCACATGCCGGTGAGCGTGTGCGGCACCACCGTCAACGCGGTGGCGCTGCTGAACCCCGCCATGGGCAACGCCTGCGCCAACGGTTCGTCCTCGTCCGGGAGCGGCGACGCCTACGGCGAGGGCAGCAGTCAGCAGGGCGGCGGGGCGCAGGCGACCGGGAGCANGACGCCTACGGCGAGGGCAGCAGTCAGCAGGGCGGCGGGGCGCAGGCGACCGGGAGCACCGCCGACTCGCCGGGCGTCGCGTCCGGCAACAACGTCCAGGCGCCCATCCACGTGCCCGTCGGCGCCTGCGGCAACACCGTCACGGTCGGCGGGCTCGGCAACGCGACGACGGGCAACGGCTGCGCCAACGTGGCGGGTCCCGCCCAGGCCGACAACCCGGGCGGCGCCGACGACTCGGAGGACTCCGGCACCTCCGACCAGACCGGCTCCGAGGGCGCCGACGACTCGGACGACTCCAGCACCGCCGGGGAGCACAACAGCGACAGCGTCGAGTCCGAGGGCGGCGACGAGTCCGAGGGCGGCTCCGAGGGCATCGGCGGCTCGGACGACTCCAGCACCGCCGGGGAGCACAACAGCGACAGCGTCGAGTCCGAGGCCGGCGTCGAGGTCGAGGTCGAGAGCGAGGCCCGGGACGAGGCCGGTGCCTCGGGCGGGCAGGACATCGCCCGAGCCGAGAGCGCCGCGGAGCTCGCCGGAACCGGCACCAACGGGATGGGACTGATCATCCCGGCGGGCGCCGGGCTGCTGCTCGGCGGCGCGGTCCTGTACCGCCGCGCCCGCGCCGCCGCCTGACCGGAGAGGACCTCACCGCCGGTGCGACGGAGCGGGCCCCGCGTCTGCGGGGCCCGCTCCGTCTCGCGCTGTCTCCTCAGGTCACCAGGTGGCGCGAACCTGACGGATGATGCGCCGGCGCAGCCGCACCCTGCGGCTGCCGTCCCGGCGCAACGTCAGTCGGTCCAACTCCCAGTGACCGTACTCGGCATGGTCGGTCAGCAGACGTGTCGCCTCCTTGCGGGAAACCCCGCGCGGTACGTACACGTCGACAAATTCGTATTCCGGCATCGCAATCTATTGTGACGCCAGTGCCCCGGTACGGATAGCGTCTGCACTATGTCTGATGCTGCGCAGCCCACCGCTGCCGAGGTACGCGCCGCCGCGGAGGCGCTCAAAGCCGCGCTGGACCGTCACCTGCTGGCGGTCGAGCGCCGCACCGGTGAGGACGACCCGGCCGTGTACGACGCCTTCAACGCCCTCGCCGCGGCGGCGGAGGCGTATGACGAGCGGCTGTACGACCGCTACGACGAAGTGACACCCTTCGAGATCCCCGGCGCGGACGACTCCCTGCCGCCGTACACGGGCCCCGAGGAACCGAGCGCCCTCAGCGTGCTGATCCGCCGGGACTACGCGGTGGTCGAGCCGCAGCGACTGCTCGCACAGGCACAGCGCATCGCCGACCTGGACGCCGATGACGACCGCCGGGAGAACGCCCCCACCGTGGGCGAGAGCGTGCACGCCGCGCTCGGCGTGCTGTTCGGCGAGTTCGAACCGGACGAAATCGCCAGCCGGCACAAGGAGTTCGGCCTGGAGGAAGGCGACTCCACACTCTGGGTCTCCGCCGCGGAGGAGCTCCCCGAACCCGGCGAGTGGCTGACCACCCCCTTCGACCAAGCGGACCCCGAACGCGTGGTCTGCCGCTTCGACGTCAGCTCCGTCTTCGACGAGGAAGACCACCCCGAGGCCCCCTCGTAAGCCCCGCTCCCGCGGGTGGCCCCATCCCGTCTGTCACCGGTGCAGGGGGCCACCCCACGGCGCGGCAACGGCGGAGCAGAAGGAGCAGAAGGAGGAGAAGGAGGAGAAGGTCCTGCCCGCAGTCCCCGGGGCCCGCCGCCGGACTACTCCGCCGCCGCCAGGAGCTGCACCAGCAGTCCCCGCAGCCGTGTCGTGCGCGCCGGCGCCGACCGCGACGCCACCGCCTCCGCAAGCGCCTTGTCCGCGCCGTGCACCACGGACAGATGCCGCTCCCCGCGACTGAACGCCGTATACGCCCATGCCCGGTTCAGCGCTGCCCCCGCGTCGCCGGGCACCACCGCCACGACCGCCGCCCACCGCATCGCCGACGCCTGGTGTGCCGTCACCGCCCAGCCGTGCCGCAGCGCCGAGCCGACCCGTTCCCTCGGCACGGTGACGCGCCCGCTCTCGCACTCCAGGCGCATTCCCTCCGCGTCCGCGGAGACCACCGTGCCCAGCACTGTCCGGCCGGGCGCCGGGGCGTAGGCCACCCGGTCACCCGCATCGAAGCCCCCGAAGCGCCCGGGACCGGGGTTGAGCCGCTGTTTGAGCGCGGCATTCAGCGCGCGCGTCCCCGCCGCGCCCCCATGCGCAACGGCGATCACCTGGGTGTCCTCCGTAGGAACCCCCAGCGCCCGCGGCACGGAGTCCGCGACGAGCTGCACCGTACGGTGGACCGCCTCGCCCGCGTCGTGCACGGGCACGATGACGACCTCCCTGCCGGGCGCGGCGACCTCGTTCAGCTCGCCCGCGCCGATACCCGAGACCAGCTCGCCGATCGGTCCGGGATCCGGAGTGCGGGAGGCGATCCTCGGACACACCTCCGCGGTCAGGACGTCCTGGAAGACCCGGCCCGCACCCGCGGAGCCCAGCACCGCGGGGTCCCCGGAGAGCAGCAGCCGGCACCCGTCGGGCAGTGACTCCACCAGCATGGCCGCGGTCTCCACATCCAGCTGGGGCGCGTCGAGGACGGCCAGCACGTCGAGGGCGAATCCGCCCTCGTCGTCGCGGGCGGGCCCCTGCTCTCCGGAGAGCAGCCCGGCCATGGTGACGGCCTCGGAACCCAGTCTGCGCCGGCCGTTCTCGCTGTGGACCGCGACCGCGGCGCGCAGTCCGCGTTCCCGCGCCGCCTGTGCCACGGCGACCGCCTCGGCACGTGCCGCCTCACCGCCGGTGTGCAGGACGACGCCGTGCGCGCCGACGGCGCGCACCAGCTCCGGCCCCTCCCACACTTCGCCGTGTCCGGTCCTGATGAGCCGGGCCAGCCCGTCGGCGAGGCTCTCCTCCGCGAGGGCGTAACGGTCGAGCCCCAGGAGGACCGGCGCCGGGGGTCCGTCGGGTTCGGCCTCTCCGGAAGCGCCCGCCCCCTCAGGCGCACCGGGCTCTTCGGCTGCGCCGGCCTCGTCCTCCAGGCCGTCCTGGAACACCAGCACCGCCCCCTCTGCGACGGCCTGCTGGAGCGCTTCCTCCGGGGAGGGGACCGACTGCCCGGCGAGTGCGTCACGCACCGCCGAGGTCTCCAGCGCGGTATGGCCCTGGAGCGCGGCCCGCTCCAGCAGCCAGGAGACCAGGGCCACGGCCCTGCGCCGGTCACCCGGGCCGCACTCCGCGCCCAGCAGCGCCCTTGCGAAGGCGTCCGCCTGCTCCGGCCGGACGCCGGGCACGGACAGCAGCCGCCACGGGTCCTCGCGCAGCAGCTGAGCCGACCGCTCCCCGAGCACGCCCGCGACCTGCCCGGCCAGCGTTTCGGGTGCACCGCCCTCGGCCAGCACGGCCGCCGCACCCCGCACCGTCAGCGGGTCCGGCGAGGGCGGTCTCCGCGGGGCCTCGGCGGCCCGGGGCCGTGCCGACGGAGCGGCAGCCGGGGAGGGCCTGCGCGGCGGGAACGCGGGGGAGTCGAAGAACTCTGTCGGGGACTTCTCGCCGCTCTCCACGGCCCGCACCGCCGCGAGCAGTTCGGCGGCCGTGCCGCTCAGCTTGCCGCCGCTGTCGACGGGGCCGCCCTTGGCGGCCTTCCGCTCCTCGATCCGCGCCCGCAGCTCCCGCTGCGCCGCGAGCTCCGCCTCGGCCTCGGACGGCGCTCCGGCCTCCGGCCCGGTCTCCTCGTCTTCTGCGCCCGCTTCCCGGACCGCTCCGGAACCCGCTTCTCCCGCCGCGGGGCGTCCGTCCTCGGACGCCTCGGACTCCGAGTCCCCGGTCTGCTGCCCCGAGCCCGAAGCACCTGCCTGGGGCTCCGCGGCCTCGGGCCCCGCGGCGGCGGCCGTCTTGGCAGCCTCCCCCGCGCCGGCGGCTTCCGCTGCCTCCGCGGGCTGCGCGGCTTCGGGGGCTTCGGCGGCCTCGGGGCCTCCCTCCGGCGATCCGGCGGCGGCCGGGGCGTCGGGGTCGGTCCCCCGGGAAGGCACAGTCACAGCGTGCTCCAGTCCTGATCGGGATAGCGGTGCACCGGCGCGGAGACGTCGTCCAGCGCCTGGCAGATCTCGTCAGGAAGACTAAGCGTCTCCACTGACAACGCGGCCGTGAGCTGCTGCGCGTTGCGCGCCCCGACGATCGGGGCGACGACGCCCGGCCGGTCCCGGACCCACGCCAGCGCCACTTCGAGCGGCGTGCTCGCCAGCCCGTCGGCCGCCGTCGCCACCGCGTCCACCACCCGGCTCGCCGCGTCGTCGAGATACGGCTCGACGAACGGCCCCCACTGCTCCGAGGCGGCCCGGGAGTCCGGCGGGGTCGACGCCCGGTACTTCCCGGTCAGCACCCCGCGGCCCAGCGGGGACGACGGCAGCAGCCCCACGCCGAGATCCAGGGCCGCCGGCAGCACCTCCCGCTCCACGCCCCGCTGGAGCAGGGAGTACTCCATCTGGGTGCTGGCGAGCCGGGTGCGCAGACCGGGCGCGGCGAGCTGCCAGGTCGCCGCCTTCGCCAGCTGCCAGCCGCAGAAGTCCGACACGCCCGCGTACCGGACCCGTCCGCTGCTCACCGCGAGGTCCATGGTCTGGAGCGTCTCCTCCAGCGGGGTCTGCGAGTCGAAGGCGTGCACCTGCCAAAGGTCCACGTAGTCCGTGCCGAGCCGCTCCAGCGAGGCGTCCAGCGCGGCCAGCAGATGGCCGCGTGAGCCGTCGACCCTCCGGTCCGGGTCGGGCACCCCGCCCGCCTTGGTGGCGATGACCAGTTCCTGACGCGGCACCAGTCCGTCGATCAGCCGCCCGAGAACATACTCGGCCTCCCCCGCGCCATACACGTCCGCCGTGTCGACGAGCGTGCCGCCCGCCTCCCAGAACGCCTTGAGCTGATCGGCCGCGTCATGCTCGTCGGTGTCCCGGCCCCAGGTGAGGGTGCCGAGCCCGATCCGGGACACGCGCAGGCCGGTGTGGCCGAGATGCCTCTGCTCCATGGCCGCGAGATTACTGGCCAAGGGCGCACCCTGAGAGAGCCTGTGGACAACCTTCCTATGACGGATCGGGCATCGGAGCGCTAGAGTCCGCGGAACGTGACGTTACTCATCGGTAAGAGCAGTGAGAGGGAACGCTTATGCGGCTCGGCATCAACCTCGGCTACTGGGGCGCGGGGATGGACGCGGACAATCTCGCGGTCGCGCAGGAGGCCGACCGGCTCGGCTACGACGTCTGCTGGGCAGCGGAGGCATACGGCTCCGACGCACCCACCGTCCTGTCCTGGGTCGCCGCGCAGACCGAACGCATCGACGTCGGCTCCGCGATCCTGCAGATCCCGGCCCGTCAGCCCGCCATGACCGCCATGACCGCCGCCACCCTCGACTCCCTCTCCGGCGGCCGGTTCCGCCTCGGCCTCGGCGTCTCCGGGCCCCAGGTCTCCGAGGGCTGGTACGGGGTGAAGTTCGACAAGCCGCTGTCGCGCACCCGCGAGTACGTCGAGATCGTCCGCAAGGCGATGACCCGGGAGCGGCTGACGTACGAGGGCGAGCACTGGACCCTGCCGCTCCCCGGCGGGCCGGGCAAGCCGATCAAGCTGACCGTCCATCCGCAGCGTGAACACATCCCGCTCTACATCGCCGCCATCGGCCCCAGGAACCTGGAGCAGACGGGCGAGATCGCCGACGGCGCTCTGCTGATCTTCCCGTCCGCCGAGCATCTGGAGGACACCGCGCTCCGGCATCTGCGCGCGGGCCGCGAGAAGGCGGGCAGGACGATGGAGGGCTTCGACGTCTGCCCCACCCTGCCGCTCGCGCTGGGCGACGACGTCAACGCGCTCGCCGACATGTTCCGCCCGTACACCGCGCTGTACGTCGGCGGCATGGGCAGCCGCAAGCAGAACTTCTACAACCAGCTCGCACAGCGCATGGGATACGAGAAGGAAGCCGCCGAGATCCAGGACAGGTACCTCTCGGGCGACAAGGACGGCGCCTCCGCCGCCGTCCCCCAGCAGCTGATCGACCAGACCGCGCTGCTGGGCACGGTGAGCCGGATCGCCGACCGGATGCAGGCGTACGCTGCGGCCGGCGTCACCACGCTCACCCTCGCCCCGGCCGGCTTCACGCTCGACGAGCGGATCGGCGCCCTGCGGGCCGGCGTCGAAGCCCTCGAGGCCGCCGGGCTCGCGTAGCAGCGGCGTCGCCCCTCTCCCGGGGCGGCGTCCGGACAGGACTGCGGCCGTGGTGGGGGCTCGGGGGTCTTCCCCGCCACGGCCGTCATGCAGCACAACGCCCGACGCCCCGCTCCGGTTACGGCCCGCGGCGCGCCCCGCTCGCGCCCCCGCGGCCTTCCGTACGATCCCCCGTTCGGCGGAGTTGACCGCCCCAGTTGTTGCCTCGCCCCCTGGACCGCACTTGACTCGTTCTTTGCGGATGGCGGATGCCTTCTGATGCCTTCATGGAGGTGGCGGCAATGCTCTCGGCCCAGAGCCTGTTCCAGGAGATCCTCGACACCGACGACTCCTTCCAGCTCTTCTGTTCGATCGCGGCCAGCGGCGAGACCCAGGGCGGCTGGGAGAACGGCCGCATCGCCGCGCTCGTCCCCCAGAGCATGCGCGACCTCGCACCCAAGATCATCCGCCATGGCGCGGACGAGGACAAACACGGCCGGCTGTTCAACGCGCTGCTGAAGAAGCGGAATCTGGAGCCGGTCCCGGTCCCGCCCGAGACCGACTACACCATGCTCCTGGAGAAGGCGGGCATCGGCCTCGCCCACGACAAGCTGCGCCGCGACGAACCGCTGACCGAAGAGGACATCGTCGTCTACCTCTCCCACAGCCGGGTCACCGAGCAGCGCGCAGCCGACCAGATGGACATGCTGGTCAAGTACTTCGGGGACCACCCCGACGTCGGCAAGGCCATCCATATGATCTCCGGCGACGAGGACAACCACCTCGCCTACTGCCATGAGGAGTTGCTGCGGCTGGCGGCAGAGGGCCACGGGCGCGCCATCCAGCGCGTGCTCCGCGAGAGCGCCCTCGCCGAGATCCGCGTCTACCGCGATGTGAGCATCGCCGTGATGTCCCACATGGGACGCCTGCTGCACTGGCCCAAGGCCAAGTCCGCGGCGCTCACGGCCGGCATCCACGGGATGTACGCATACGAGCGGTTCGGCGGCTGGCACCGGATGGTCAGCCTTCGGATGCCTGAGCGCCGTGGCGCGCTGGACGGCCCGCCGAGCCCCGTGCCGGCCATCTGACCGGGGCTCCGCCCCCGGACCCTGCGCCTCAGTATCCGGCGAGGCCGACTCTCGGGGGCCCTGCCCCCGGTTTCAGGCTTTGCCCGGTCGCGCCGCCCTGCACGCTCCGCCACAGCCTCCGGCGTGGGCAGAACCCCCACCTCCCGGGCCCTGCGGGCCCGGGAGGCGCCCGCACGCTGCGTCGGCCGAAAGCCCGAGCAGCTCCGCTGCGAGGACTTCCGGCCGTCTTGCGATCTCCCCCGCAGCCCTTCGGGCGCGGGGTCGCCCCGGCGCCGGACGAGGCTCCTCGACGGGCAGACACTGCCCATCGCGGCACTAGGCTGGCCGTCATGGCCACCCTGATCCTCGTACGTCACGGACGGTCCACCGCCAACACCGCGGGCGTCCTGGCCGGCTGGACGCCCGGCGTCGCCCTCGACGAGCGCGGCGCCGAGCAGGCCGCCGCACTGCCGCAGCGGCTCGCCGAGGTGCCGCTCGCCGCCGCCGTCACCAGCCCGCTGGACCGCTGCGTCCAGACCCTGCAGCCGCTGCTGGAGGCCCGCTCGGGCCTGCCGCTGCACACCGACGACCGGATCGGCGAGTGCCACTACGGCGAATGGGCGGGCCGCAAGCTCGCGGAGCTGGCCGATGAGCCGCTGATGGACGTCGTCCAACGCCACCCGTCCGCCGCGGCCTTCCCGGGCGGCGAGTCGATGCGGGCCATGCAGGCACGGGCCGTGGACGCCGTGCGGGACTGGAACGCCCGCATCGAGGAACGCCACGGCGAGGACGCCGTCTACCTCATGTGCTCACACGGCGACATCATCAAGTCGATCGTCGCGGACGCCCTGGGGATGCATCTCGACCTCTTTCAGCGGATTCATGTCGACCCGTGCTCCGTGACCGCTGTCCGCTACACCCGCACCCGCCCGTTTCTGCTGCGTCTCGGCGACACCGGCGACCTGCGTCCGCTGGCCGCCCGGAAGGCCAAGGAGAAGGGTGAGGAGGACGGAGAGAACGGGGCCGCCGTCGTCGGGGGCGGTGCGGGCGCACCGTGATCGGTTCGCGCAGTAGGGTGGACGGGCCGAAAGCCCGCTGACTCTCAAGGGAGACAGGACGTGTCCCGTCAGGTGTTCCTCTACGACCCTCCGGAGCGCTTTGTGGCCGGGACGGTGGGGCTGCCTGGACGCCGTACGTTCTTCCTGCAGGCATCCGCCGGGGGACGTGTCACCAGCGTCGCCCTGGAGAAGGCCCAGGTGGCCGCGCTCGCCGAGCGGATCGACGAACTCCTGGACGAGGTGGTGCGCCGGACCGGGGGCAATGCGCCGGTGCCGGCGGTCGCCCCCGCGGAGATCGCCGACTCCGCGCCGCTGGACTCCCCGGTGGAGGAGGAGTTCCGGGTCGGCACGATGGCGCTGGCCTGGGACGGCGAGGAGCAGCGCATGATCGTTGAAGCGCAGGCGCTGGTGGAGCTGGACGCGGACTCCGAGGAGGACCTCGCGGAGGCCGAGGAGCGGCTGCTGCAGGACGAGGAGAACGGCCCGCCGATGCTCCGCGTGCGGCTCACGGGCGCGCAGGCCAGGGCCTTCGCCAAGCGTGCGCTGGACGTGGTGAACGCGGGGCGTCCGCCGTGTCCGCTGTGCAGTCTGCCGCTCGACCCGGAAGGACATGTATGCCCGCGTCAGAACGGATACCGCCGCGGCCTGTGACGACGGCCGACGCCGCCCGGAACGCGGCCGACGCGCTGGCCGAGGGCGAGCTGACCGTGCGCGGCCGGGTCCGCGAGGCGTCGAACGCCGTGCTGTACTGCTCGGTCTCATACGAGGGCGAGGAGGTGCGCTGCGTCTACAAGCCCGTCGCGGGGGAGCGGCCCCTGTGGGACTTCCCCGACGGAACGCTCGCCCAGCGGGAGGTCGCGGCGTACGAGCTGTCCGAGGCGCTGGGCTGGGACCTGGTCCCGCCGACAGTGCTGCGGGACGGGCCTTACGGCGAGGGCATGGTCCAGCTCTGGGTGGACGCAGACCCGGCCGGGTCGCTGCTGGAGCTGGTGGAGACGGACGAGCCGGGGGACGGCTGGAAGGCGGTCGGGTTCGCCGACGTCGGCGAGGGGCGCACCGCCCTGCTGGTGCATGCGGACGACCCCCGGTTGCGGAGGCTGGCGGTGCTGGACGCGGTGATCAACAACGGTGACCGCAAGGGCGGGCATCTGCTGCCCACGGCGGACGGACATCTGTACGCCATCGACCACGGGGTCACCTTCCATGTGGAGCCCAAGCTGCGGACGCTGCTGTGGGGGTGGGCGGGCGAGCCTCTCCCCGCTGAGGCGGCGGACGCCCTGCGCGGCCTGTCCGCCGCCCTCCGCCCCGGAGCCCGGCTGTCCGCACGCCTCGCCGACCTCCTCACCTCCGCCGAGGTGGACGCCCTCCGTGCCCGTGTGAGCTCCCTGACGGCGGACGGCCGCCATCCCTCGCCGTCCGGCGACTGGCCGGCGATCCCCTGGCCCCCCGTCTGACGGCTGCGCGCTCGCGCCGGTCGCGGAGCCTGACCGGCGGCGACCCCGCGCGGCTGCCGGCGGTGTGGGGCGGGCCGGAGTTGTGTGTGGGCGGGGCGGGTGGGGGAGAGCCTGTGACGCTCTGCGTCGGGCCGTCAGGCTCGGGATACCCCACCTCCGGTGGAGCAGGGCGGGTAGGGCAGAGCCACGCTCAGCACCGGGCGGCCAGGGGGCGTGGGGGCGAAGCCCGCACATACAAGGGCGGGCGAGTGGGGTCAAGCGTGCCTATTCGGCCAACAGGCGTCCTCCGGTTCGTATCCGGAACTGGCGTCCGGTTAGGCTCGAGACATGCATGCCTGGCCCGCTTCTGAGGTCCCCGCCCTGCCCGGCAAGGGCCGCGACCTTCGGATCCACGACACCGCGACCGGTGGTCTGGTGACCCTCGACCCCGGTCCCGTCGCCCGCATCTACGTCTGCGGGATCACCCCGTATGACGCGACCCACCTGGGTCACGCGGCGACCTACAACGCGTTCGACCTCGTTCAGCGCGTGTGGCTCGACACCAAGCGGCAGGTTCACTACGTCCAGAACGTCACCGACGTGGACGATCCGCTCCTCGAGCGGGCCGTCCGCGACGGGCAGGACTGGACGGAGCTCGCCGAGCGTGAGACCGCCCTGTTCCGGGAGGACATGACCGCCCTGCGTATGCTCCCGCCCCGCGACTACATCGGCGCGGTCGAGGCGATACCCGGCATCGTGCCTCTCGTGGAGCGCCTCCGGGACGCCGGGGCCGCCTATGAACTCGAAGGGGACGTCTACTTCTCCGTCGAGGCCGACCCGCACTTCGGCGAGGTGTCGCACCTCGACGCGGGGGCGATGAGACTGCTGTCCGCCGAACGCGGCGGCGACCCGGAGCGCCCAGGGAAGAAGAACCCCCTGGACCCGATGCTCTGGATGGCGGCTCGCGAGGGCGAGCCCAGCTGGGACGGCGGCGCCCTCGGGCCCGGACGCCCCGGCTGGCACATCGAGTGCGTCGCGATCGCCCTCGACCGGCTCGGCATGGGCTTCGACGTCCAGGGGGGCGGTTCCGATCTCGCCTTCCCGCACCATGAGATGGGCGCCTCGCACGCCCAGGCACTCACCGGCGAACACCCCTTCGCCAAGGCGTATGTGCACGCCGGCATGGTCGCCCTGAACGGCGAGAAGATGTCCAAGTCCAAGGGAAACCTGGTCTTTGTGAGCGCCCTGCGGCGTGACGGCGTCGACCCGGCGGCCATCCGGCTCGCCCTGCTCTCGCACCACTACCGCGCCGACTGGGAGTGGACGGACCGGGTCCTCGACACGGCGGTCGAGCGTCTCGGCCGGTGGCGCGCCGCTGTCTCCCGTCCCGACGGGCCCTGGACCGACGGGCTCGTCGAGGAGATCCGCGAGGCCCTCGCCAACGACCTGGACGCCCCGTCCGCGCTGCTCGCGGTGGACCGCTGGGTCGCCGTCCAGCAGTCCGACGGCGGTGCGGACGAGTCCGCACCCGGTCTTGTCTCCCGGGCCGTCGACGCCCTGCTGGGCGTGGCGCTCTGACGTGCAGCGGGGCGGCGGCCGCTCCGGCCGCCGCCCCGCTGCTCTCCTGCCTCTCTGCCTGCGTGCTGACCTGCCTGCGTACTGCTGACGCTCAGTCGTCCGACGAGTCCTCGTCCGGATTCGACTCGGGCGGCTCGGGCTCCGGGTCCTGCTTCGGCGGTTTCGGCGGCCGCGTCCGCCCGCTCGACGGGTCCCGGAGATACGATCCCCCTTCGCCGCCGTCCGTGGCGTGCCCCGGCCCCGGCGGCTGGCCCGGGCCCTGCTGACCGGGGCCCCCGTCCCGCCGCCGCAGATAGCGCTCGAACTCGCGGGCGATCGCCTCGCCGGACGCCTCCGGAAGCTCCGCCGTGTCCCGCGCCTCCTCCAGCGTCTGGACGTACTCCGCCACCTCGCTGTCCTCGGCGGCCAGTTGGTCCACTCCCAGCTGCCAGGCCCGTGCGTCCTCGGGCAGCTCGCCCAGCGGGATCCGCAGCCCGATCAGATCCTCCAGACGGTTGAGCAGCGCCAGAGTCGCCTTCGGGTTGGGCGGCTGCGACACATAGTGCGGCACCGCCGCCCACAGGCTGACCGCCGGAACGCCCGCGTGGGTGCACGCCTCCTGGAGGATGCCGACGATTCCGGTCGGCCCCTCGTAGCGGGTCTCCTCCAGATCCATCGTCCGCGCCAGATCCGGGTCGGAGGTGATGCCGGTGACCGGCACCGGCCGGGTGTGCGGGGTGTCGCCGAGCAGCGCCCCGAGGATGACGACCATCTCGACGCCCAGCTCATGTGCGAAGCCGAGAAGCTCATTGCAGAACGATCGCCATCGCATGGACGGCTCTATGCCGCGGACCAGCACCAGGTCGCGCGGCTTGTCGCCGCCGACCCGGACCACGGACAGCCGGGTGGTGGGCCAGGTGACCTTCCGTACCCCGCCGTCCAGCCACACTGTGGGCCGGTTGACCTGGAAGTCGTAGTAGTCCTCAGCGTCGAGCGCCGCGAACACCTCGCCCTTCCATTCCCGGTCCAGGTGTGCGACCGCGGTGGAGGCGGCGTCGCCGGCGTCGTTCCAGCCCTCGAACGCGGCCACCATGACCGGGTCGATCAGCTCGGGAACCCCCTCGAGCTCGATCACCCAGTGCCTCCTTCCGAAGTTCCCTGTTCGTACGCCCCAACCTTACGGCGTACCCGCGGCCCCTCCGCAGCCCCCGTGCACGCCCGGGTGAACTTCGAGAAGGAGGGCACAAGGAGAAAAGACATCGGATAACTGGGACAGCCGACTCTAGAATCATCCGAGCTATCCTTGGAGTGTGGCCGGAAAGCTTCGACGGAGGGGGCTTCCCGCACGGCAGGCCCGATTGCAGAACCCACTACACATCCGATGGCGAGTGGACCTCTGCGGTCGAGCCACGGCGCCACGAACGCCGCTCGGGCAGCGCTTTGACAGTGCTCCGACACTTCCCGGGCCGTGCTCGTCCAGCCCTCGGGCGTCACTCGAGCATGGACCTCAGCCACTGCTCCACCCCGGCGACATGAACCGTCGCCCAGGCGTGGGCCGCCTCCGCGTCCCGGTCCCGCAGCGCGGTCAGGATCGCCCGGTGCTCGTACAGCGTTCGATCGACGGCGTGTTGTTCGAGCAGCCCGCGCCAGATCCTGGTCCTGGTGGAAGGCCCGGAGAGTCCGTGGAGCAGCGAGCAGAGCACGCCGTTCCCGGACGACTGCACGACGGTGCGGTGGAACTCCAGGTCGGCGGCGACCAGTTCGTCCGCCGCCGCGGCCCGTGCGAGCAGGTCCAGCTGTGCTTCCAGCGCGTCCAACTCCCGGTCGCCGATGCGGTGCGCCGCCATCGCGGTCGCGGCCGGCTCAAGGATGCGGCGGACGGCGAGGAACTCCAGCGCGGTGTCCTCCCGGTGGAAGTCGACGACAAAGCCCAGGGCCTCGAGCAGCAGTTGGGGATCGAGGCTGGTGACGTAGGTGCCGTCACCCTGGCGTACGTCCAGGATGCGGATGAGGGACAGGGCGCGTACCGCCTCACGCAGCGAATTGCGCGACAGGCCCAGATCCGCGGCCAGTTCGCTCTCTTTGGGAAGGCGGTCGCCCGGGCGCAGCGCACCGGAGACGATCATTTCCTTGATCTTCTCGATGGCCTCGTCCGTTACGGCCATGGCATCCCCCTTGTCGCTCGGACCTATCGGCTAGACATCCGATGTCTAAGTCGATCTCTGAGCGTACAACGAGGGCGGCCCCCTCAGGAGCCGCCCTCGTGATGGTGATCCTTTTTCGTGACCTTGTCCCGTGGCCACTGTGGTGTGACGGACCGGCGGGCCCGTCGGGTCAGGCCGGGCCGTCAGCCCTTCTTGGCCAGCAGGTCCTCGACCCCGGCGCGGACGGTGTCGTCCGCCAGGCCGCGGATCGTCAGCGTCGTGCGCCGGCGCAGCACGTCGTCCGCGGTCGCGGCCCACTCGTGGTCACGCGCGTACACGACCTGCGCCCAGATCTCCGGCGCGTCCGGGTGGATGCGCTCGCCCAGCTCCGGGTTGTCGTACGCCAGGCGTGCGATGTCGAAGGAGAGCGAACCGTAGTGCGTGGCCAGATGGCGCGCGGTGTCCGCGGCCATGCGCGGGCCGGGGGTGCCGCCGTCGATGAGCAGCCGGTGCGCAACCGCGTTCGGGTTGGATATGCCCGGCAGCGGCAGCTTCTTGGGCAGCGAGGACATCGGCTCCATGTCGTCCGTGAGCGGCTGTCCCGGCAGCTCGGCCAGCTTGTTCATCACCGTGCGGCCGATGTGGCGGAAGGTCGTCCACTTGCCGCCGGCCACTGACAGCATGCCGCCGCGGCCCTCGGTGACCACCGTCTCGCGCTTGGCCTTCGAGGTGTCGCCGGGGCCGCCCGGCAGCACCCGCAGACCCGCGAACGCATAGGTGATCAGATCGCGCGACAGCTGCTGGTCGCGGACGGAGAAGGCGGCCTCGTCCAGGATCTGGGAGATGTCCTTCTCATTGACCGCGACATCCGCCGGGTCGCCCTCGAACTCCTCGTCCGTGGTGCCCAGCAGCAGCATGTCCTCCCAGGGGAGGGCGAAGGTGATGCGGTACTTGTCGATCGGGGTCGCCAGCGCCGCGCGCCACGGGGAGGTCCGCTTCAGGACCAGGTGCGCGCCCTTGGACAGCCGGATGGAGGGAGCCGCATTTGGGTCCTCCATCTTCCGCAGGTGGTCGACCCAGGGGCCGGTGGCGTTGAGCACCAGCCGGGCGTTCACGCCGAACTCGCTGCCGTCCAGCCGGTCCTTGAGGTCCGCGCCGGTGACCCGGCCCTTGGTGAAGCGCAGGCCGGTGACTTCGGAGTGGTTGAGCACGGTGGCGCCGGCCTCGACGGCCGCGCGGACCGTCATCAGCGCCATCCGGGCGTCGTTCATCTGGTCGTCCCCGTACACGGCGACGGCCTTGAGGTTGTCCGTGCGCAGCTCCGGCACGTCGCGCTGCGCCTTGGCCGGGGAGATCACATGCCCTACGCCGTCGCCGAACGCCGACAGCGCAGAGTAGGCGAACACACCCGCGCCCAGCTTCGCCGCGCCGTGCGGCCCGCCCTTGTAGACCGGCAGATAGAAGGTGAGCGGGTTGGCGAGGTGGGGGGCCACCTCCCGGGAGACCGCACGGCGCTCGAAGTGGTTCTCCGCCACCAGCTTGACCGCGCCGGTCTGCAGATAGCGCAGACCGCCGTGGAGCAGCTTGGAGGAGGCGGAGGAGGTGGCGCCGGCGAAGTCGCCGGCGTCCACCAGGGCCACCCGCAGCCCGGACTGCGCGGCGTGCCAGGCGGTGGAGATGCCCAGAATGCCGCCGCCGATCACCAGGAGGTCGTAGGTCGCCTGGGAAAGCTGCTCCCGAGTCTCGGCGCGGCTCGGCAGGGAACCGGAGGCCGGGTGCGTACCCAGTGCGGGGACGCTCTGCAGGGTGGTCATTGTCGCTAGCTCCTCGTCAGCTCTCGTCCTCGTCGATCCAGCCCATGGTCCGCTCGACGGCCTTGAGCCAGTTCTTGTACTCGCGGTCGCGGATCTCCGCGTCCATGCGGGGGGTCCACTCGGCGGCCCGACGCCAGTTGGCGCGCAGCGCGTCGGTGTCCGGCCAGAAGCCGACGGCCAGGCCGGCGGCGTAGGCAGCGCCGAGGCAGGTCGTCTCGGCGACCATCGGGCGCACCACGGGTGCGTCCAGGACGTCCGAGAGGGTCTGCATCAGCAGGTTGTTGGAGGTCATGCCGCCGTCGACCTTGAGCGCGGTCAGCTCGACGCCGGAGTCCTTCGTCATGGCGTCGGTAATCTCGCGGGTCTGCCAGGCGGTGGCCTCGAGCACGGCGCGCGCGATGTGCGCCTTGGTGACATAGCGGGTCAGTCCGGCGATCACGCCGCGGGCGTCGGAGCGCCAGTACGGGGCGAACAGGCCGGAGAACGCGGGCACGAAGTAGGCGCCGCCGTTGTCCTCGACCGAGGAGGCCAGGGTCTCGATCTCGGCCGCGGTGCTGATCAGGCCCATCTGGTCGCGCATCCACTGCACCAGCGAGCCGGTGACGGCGATCGAACCCTCCAGGGCGTAGACCGGCTTCTCGTCGCCGATCCGGTAGCCGACGGTGGTCAGCAGCCCGCTGTAGGAGTTGATGATCTTGTCGCCGGTGTTCATCAGCATGAAGGTGCCGGTGCCGTAGGTCGACTTGGCCTCGCCCTCGGCGAAGCAGGTCTGGCCGAACAGGGCCGCCTGCTGGTCGCCCAGTGCGGAGGCGACCGGCACGCCGTCCAGGACGCCGCCCTTGACGTGCCCGTACACCTCGGCGGACGAGCGGATCTCCGGCAGGACTGCGGCCGGGACCTCCATGGACTCCAGGATCTTGTCGTCCCACTCCATGGTGTGGAGGTTCATCAACATGGTGCGGGAGGCGTTGGTGACGTCCGTGACGTGGTGGCCGCCTTCGACGCCGCCGGTCAGGTTCCAGATGACCCAGGAGTCCATCGTGCCGAAGAGGATCTCGCCGCGCTCGGCGCGCTCGCGCAGGCCCTCGACGTTGTCGAGCAGCCAGCGGACCTTCGGTCCGGCGAAGTAGGACGCCAGGGGCAGGCCGGTCTCCCGGCGGAAGCGGTCCTGGCCGACGTTGCGGCCGAGCTCCTTGCAGAGCGCGTTGGTGCGGGTGTCCTGCCAGACGATGGCGTTGTGGACGGGCTCACCGGTGTTCTTGTCCCACAGCACAGTGGTCTCACGCTGGTTGGTGATGCCGATGGCCTTGACATCGGCGGCGGTGATGCCCGCCTTCTCGATGGCGCTGGCGACGACCTCCTGGACGTTCTCCCAGATCTCGGTGGCATCGTGCTCAACCCAGCCGGGCTTGGGGAAGATCTGCTCGTGCTCCTTCTGGTCGACGGAGACGATGCGCCCGTCGCGGTCGAAGACGATGCAGCGGCTGGAGGTGGTGCCCTGGTCAATGGCCGCGATGAACGGGCCGGTGCCGTGCGAGGCGGTGGCAGTCATGAGAAGTGCTCCTCAGAAGTCTGTGACGGTCGGCTCAGGCAAACGCGATGTTGTAGATACCCGCGGCGGCGGCCGCGCCGATCAGCGGACCGGCGATGGGAATCCACGCGTAGCTCCAGTCGGAGCCGCCCTTGTTGGGCAGCGGGAGCAGGGCGTGCACGATCCGGGGGCCCAGGTCACGCGCCGGGTTGATGGCGTAACCGGTCGGACCGCCGAGAGAGAGGCCGATCGAGACCACGACGAACGCGACGATCAGTCCGCCGAGCGGGCCCAGGCCCTTGCCGCTGTCGTTGAGGCCCTGGGTGAGCACGGCCAGCACGAGCACCAGCGTGCCGATGGCCTCGGTGGTGAGGTTCTGCCAGACATTGCGGATCTCCGGGCCGGTGGAGAAGACGCCGAGCACCGGACCGGGACCGGCGTCGGCCGGCTTGTCCGCGATTTCCGGGTCACGCAGATGCGCCTGGAACTGGCCGTAGTAGGCGAGCCACACCAGGGCCGCACCGAGCATGGCGCCGACCATCTGGCCCGCGAAGTAGACCGGGGTGTTGCTCCAGTCCCCGTCCTTTATCGCGATGCCGACGGTGACGGCTGGGTTGAGATGCGCTCCGGAGAGCGTTCCCGTCATATAGACGGCGGTCATGACGGCGAAGCCCCACCCGAAGGTGATGGCCACCCAGCCGGCGTTCTGCGCCTTGGAGCGCTTCAGTACGACGGCGGCCACGACGCCACCGCCGAGCAGGATGAGTACGGCGGTACCAATGATCTCGCCGATGAAGATGTCGGAGCTGGACACCCGCGACTCCTTTGTCCTTCGTCCAGGGGAAGGCGAACCCCGGGTCCCTCCGGTGGTCCGCGCCCTCAGGTGAGGGCGATGCCGGCCCTTGGCGTTGCCACACTCTAGCGCGTATTGCCGGTAGGTGTTCGACAATGCCGACCGATGAACGGAAGTTTTGCCCTCGGGTTAACAGGACGTCAAGGGTTCCGGTGGCTGAAACCCCGATCGTTATCGTCGTTACTGATCGTCTGCCAAAGTCGGGCATATCCCCTCAAGGGGTCGCGCCAGACACCCCAAGGGCTCCCCACCTGGCCTAAAAGCGACCTGCTCCAAGATCACGGGACACCGCTCTGGCGCACTCCCGCACCGCTGCGATCAGTTCGGAACGCAGCTCGCCGGAGTTGCACACCCGCTCCACGGCGCCGGTGATGGCGACCGCCCCGACCGGCATCCGGCGTCGGTCGTGGATCGGAGCGGCCACGGATGCCACGCCTTCCCAGGTCTCCTCCACATCGGAGGCGTAGCCGCGGGCGCGCGTCTCGTCCAGCAGCAGCTCGAACTCCTCTAGCCCGGTGACGGTGCGCGGGGTCAGGGCCTTGCGGTCCGCCTCGATCGCCTCGCTGTGCGCCACGGGGTCGTAGGCGGAGAGGATCTTGCCCAGGGCGGTGCAGTGCAGCGGATGCATGGCCCCCACCTCCAGGACCTGCCTGCTGTCGTCGGGGCGGAAGACATGGTGGATGACCAGCACTCCGTGCTGGTGCAGCACGCCCAGATGGACGCTCTCGCCGCTGGAGCGGGCCAGATCGTCCGTCCACACCAGGGCGCGCGCCCGCAGCTCGTGCACATCGAGGTAGCTGTTGCCGAGCCGGAGCAGCTCCGCGCCCAGCTGGTACCGCCCGGAGATCTCCTCCTGCTCGACGAAGCCCTCGGCCTGGAGGGTGCGCAGGATGCCGTGGGCCGTGCCCTTGGCCAGCCCCAGCGAGGAGGCGATGTCGGACAGGCCCAGTCGCCGTTCCCCGCCCGCGAGCAGACGCAGCACCGCTGCGGCACGCTCGAGCGACTGGATGTTCTTCGCCATCGGCTCGGCCTCTTCTCTCCGCTTCTCAACTGCAGGACTCATGACGGCCCCGGCAGGGTTCGACAATGCTGAACAGTATCGGTCCATGTCGACCTTCTGTCACCGCACCACGCGTCCGCCGGGACCGCTGGAACGGTAAACCCGCACGACAGGATGGCGTCCGCCCGCTGGACGCACTCGACCCTCCAGGGGGCTGCCCGGCTACTCTGGCCTCGTGCGACTTCCACAGGAAGACGCAAAGCCGACAGCCGTCGCATCCCAGGGAGTACATTCCATGGCCTCGTCGCCGACCCCGTCCCCCGCCGCCTCTGCCTCCGCCGCCTCTGCCTCCGCGGACAGCAGGACCCGAGCAGCAGCCCTCCGTGAAGCGTTGGCTTCGCGTGTGGTGGTGGCTGATGGTGCGATGGGCACGATGTTGCAGGCGCAGGATCCGTCGCTGGAGGATTTCCAGGGGCTTGAGGGCTGTAATGAGATCTTGAATGTGACGCGGCCGGACATTGTGCGGTCGGTGCATGAGG